>NZ_JBFLAB010000031.1:0-48208 GCF_040742695.1 Microbulbifer discodermiae
AGCTCCGGGGAATGCCGGCGACGCTTCACGGGTTTCTTAGCAGGGATAATTTCACTCATATTAGGTGTCCACTTGTTGATAGGTGGACACCTAAATTACAGCGCAGAATTTGGCTTGGTAGATGAGTTTGCCGGACGCTTACATATAAACTACTAGCTCTATCCTTGTTTCTAATTTCATCAGTTGCAGATGTTGCGCAAGCAATAGCTTCAGATGTTCCCACTATCACTGCCAAGAAAGCCCTAAGTTATGCGCAGGAAGTCAATTTTAACTCTGCTTTTCTCGATTCAGATATTTCCTTGAACATATATCTTCCTGGAAATTTTTATGAGGCTTCGAAGCATCAAAGATATCCTGTTATTTTTATTAATGGCATCCACGGACGTGAATTCTTTCTTACTTTGACACGAATAGTAAAGCACTTGAGTAGTGTGGAAAGAATGCCTGAAAGCATTGTTGTAAGTTTAAATGACGGTGGACCCATGCCTGACATATACTTGAATGGCATGTGGGCGCATACAGATGTTGAAAAATTCGAATCTGAAGGAGATTCTTCGGCATACATCAACTTTTTAAAAGATGAGCTATTTCCTTACCTCGAAAGAGAATATAGGGCTTTGGATAACAGAATGATTATTGGTATTTCCACCAGTAGCTTATTTCCTTTGTATACATTTTTTCATACCCCAGAACTTTTTCAATCTCATGTTTTCCTTGCCGCCGCGGATATGTTGGGAATGGGCTTGTCTCCCGATAAGCGCTTTATCGACAAAATTGCATACAGTATGCAGAAAAATCCCACAAGGAATGCCAATTTTTATCTCGGCATTGCAGATAGCGACATCGCTAAAAATGAAAGATACTCAACAATATTGAATAAAGCGAGAATACTGCTAAGACCGTATACAGAGCATAACCTCAAACTAAAGATTGAGGTTATCGAAAATGAAGGTCACTATGATGCCTTTATCAAAGCCATGCTATCAGCCCTTGAGCTTATTTATCCAAGGAGAAAATGGTCTCCTCAATATAGGGATTTAATAGCCCAACCCGGCGACGCTATGCAAAATATTGATAATTTTTACGCTACGTTATCAGGTGAATACGGCTTTTCCATTCTACCAAGAGCGACGCGCTGGAGGAGCGTAAACAAGCTGAGTCACATAACAACAATGTTATTAAGAGAAAACAGATCTCAGGAGGCCATTTCCGTGGCGCTGAGATGGGTGGAATACAGGCCAAACTCTATAATTGCCTACAGACAACTGGCAAAGGCCTATGCGAGTAATGGCGATAGCCATAATGCAATTTCAGTTTTTAAAAAAGCTTTGGATTTAGCGGTCTTGTTTAACAAAAGCCAGGTTGATGCTATCAAGCACAACTTGAATGAGTTGGAAGAACAAGTGTCGGGAAAGGTTGATACCCCGCCGAACTAGACCCTTTTATACTTTGTTTTTTGTAAGTAATGGCCAGTCACTTCAGCTCCCCGGAGGAAGTACAAACCGGCTTAAATAATAACTTGGCCGCTTTTACATGGTTTTTTATCGGCAGACTCGATTGCGAATGTTCCCCTATGGGTTCGCATTAGCATTAAAGGGAGGCCCCCACGGAATGGCAGGCCAGAGCATGAAACCAATTGAGAAGTTCAGGCTGAACTGGACTCTTCACCCTAGAAAAGAGGGGGCTGAGCGCTAGGGAGCCATATAATATTAACCACGCACAGATTCGCGTGGCTAATAAAGATGGTGGGCCTTGCTGGACTTGAACCAGCGACCTGCCGATTATGAGTCGGATGCTCTAACCAACTGAGCTAAAGGCCCCTAACAGGTTGTTGAAAAAGGCATCCCGCCTGTTTCAAAACACGAAAAGGGAAAAATGTGATTTTCACTTTTCTCCCAAAATCAACGACTTAGGCGTCGTCGATTTTGCCGGAACATCCATATTCCGGTACCAGGCGTCGAAATTCTGCGAATTTCAACAGCCTGCTAAAGCAGCAAACACCTCCATGGAGGTCCTATGGCGTCTCTCAATCGTTGGGCTGGTGCCACTCTGCCGAGTGGGGAGTTCCTGCGGCTTCCCCGAAGTGCTGCGAGCGGGTGGTATGCTAATCAATGTTGCCTTTTGAATCAATGGCTTTCGGGATTTCACATGAGTCACCAGCGCCAGTTAAAGCCCAGATTGGCACCCCCACCGCTCCAGTTTTCACGATTCCCGGATCGGCGGTAGCTGGCATTCAGGAACACACTGCCAACTGCGCTGTCCAGCAGAGTCACGCCGCCACCAAATTCGCCCCAGGTAACACCCCGTTGGATTCTTTCCCTGGGCCCCTCCTGCAATTTGAGGTCATCCTCACCCCTCAATGTGTGCCATAGATTGGCAAACAGGTACAGTTCAAAGGCGCTCTGGGATGGATAACCGCGCAAGCCGCCCCGAAAGCTCACCTCAGGGGTTTTATCGATACCCACGGGCCCGGTGAGGGCCTGAACCGTGCCAAAGCTGGTGTAATTCGCAACCAACTGGGCCTGGGGCTCGAGTTTCCACGTAGGCGAGAACGATAGTACGAAACCGCGCTCTGCCGACAGGGTGAGCTGGGGGCCGGTAACGCGGCTGCGACTTGCAGAAGGGGGCTGCATGGAGGCTGTGACATAGCCAACTTTTGCCACCACATCCAAATAACTGAGATCGTGACGATAATCGCTGAAGTAAACGCCGCCATAGTAACTGGTCAGCTCAATGCGGCCGCCGTCGAAATCCGCCCCCTTGGATATACCACCGAAAGTATCACCACGGGCCTTGCTGGTACCGGCGAACAGGCCTAGCTCCTGGGATCCCCGGCAGGTTGGGCTGGCATAAAAATTCCTGTTTAGCTGGAGGCCGCTCAACCGGCCATCGAATTGGCTTTCCACAGTCCCGCGCCAACCCAGGTTCAATGCACGGTGAAAGATGTGCGCACTACCGCTGCTGATGCCACTGTAACCGATACGCTGTTCACCCCGGCGCTGTTGGTAGCCGCTGACTTCCAGCAGGGAGATTTGCTGGGCCAGTGCCTTGATCTGCGCAGGGGCTATCAACTCAGCAGACACGGAAGGTTCGGCAGTCTCGGCTCGGGCACTAGGCGCCTGCAAATGCACCAGCAACCAAAGGGTAGATAGAGTTAGCGCGGCGACAATACTCGGTGGCGACATAAACAGATCCCCGGTTTATTAATTGGTCGTCGAGATGCAAAGTTTAGACGGGGAAGTCGGTTGTATGCTGCGTTGCACAAACTCTGCCGCCAGATGTTGCGGGTTTTGACACCGCCAATGGTGTTGGACTATCACCAGCGCAGGGATGACTATTCACCAGCCTGTGGGATTTATTCACCCGGCCATCCAATAGAAAACCCCTCCCGATTGGATCGTCGCCCATGAAAACCTGGGTAATTAGGCGGAAGCGCTTGCTTTCCGACGGCCTGTGCCGCAAGCCCGGGTTGAGGAAGGTCAGTGAGGACTTTTTCAACAATCTGCTAGCAGGCTGTTGAAATTCGAAGAATTTCGACGCCTGGTACCGGAATATGGATGTTCCGGCAAAATCGACGACGTCTAAGTCGTTGATTTTGGAAGAAAGTGAAAATTACATTTTTCGCTTTTCATGTTTTGAAACAGGCAGGATGCCTTTTTCAACAACCTGCTAGGGAAGCCAGCGCGGCAGCAGAACGCAAATCCAGGTGAACAGCCACAACAATAGAGAAATTGAAACAGCTGCAGAACCTGTGTCCTTGGCGACTTTGGACAGCGGATGATGTTCAGGCCCGATGCGGTCAATGGCGGCTTCCACCGCGCTATTGAGCAGCTCGACAATCATCACGAGAAAAGTGACGCCGATCAGAAGTGCGCGCTCCACACCGGATTCACCAAGCCAGATGGCGGCGGGAACAAGGAAAATAGCCAGAGTGACTTCCTGGCGGAAGGCCGCTTCGTTACGCCAGGTGGCCAGCAGCCCCTGCCAGGAGTAGCTGGTGGCATCGATAAGCCGTGAGATACCGGTTTTCCCTGGCTTGTTGACGAATTGATCCCCCATGGATTTATTTCCCTATAGGTGTTTGCGCTGCACAGGTGATCCGCGGCGGCCGTGATACAGGGCAAAAGAAACCCGGCTAAGCCGGGTAGTCTTTGTCGCTCACTCGTCGAGAAAACTGCGCAGATGCTCAGAGCGGGATGGGTGGCGCAGCTTGCGCAGCGCCTTGGCCTCGATCTGGCGAATACGCTCGCGGGTCACGTCGAACTGCTTACCCACCTCTTCCAGTGTATGGTCGGTATTCATGTCGATACCGAAACGCATACGCAGCACCTTGGCCTCTCGCGCGGTGAGACCCGAGAGCACCGAGCGGGTGGCTTCATCCAAACCGGTCCGGGTAGCGGTATCCACCGGTGAGGACTGATTTTGGTCCTCGATAAAATCACCCAGGTGGGAGTCCTCGTCATCGCCGATGGGCGTCTCCATGGAGATGGGTTCCTTGGCGATCTTGAGAACTTTGCGCACCTTGTCTTCCGGCATATCCATGCGCTCACCAAGCTCTTCCGGGGTGGGCTCGCGGCCCATTTCCTGCAGCATCTGGCGGCTGATGCGATTGAGCTTGTTGATAGTCTCAATCATATGCACCGGTATGCGGATGGTGCGTGCCTGGTCGGCGATGGAGCGGGTAATCGCCTGGCGAATCCACCAGGTGGCATAGGTTGAGAATTTGTAGCCGCGGCGGTATTCGAATTTGTCTACGGCTTTCATCAGACCAATATTGCCTTCCTGGATCAGGTCCAAAAACTGTAGGCCGCGGTTGGTATATTTCTTGGCGATGGAAATCACCAGGCGCAGATTGGCCTCTACCATCTCTTTCTTGGCGCGGCGCGAACGGGCCTCGCCGATAGACATGCGTCGGTTGATTTCCTTGATCTGGCCCACATCCAGGCCGGCGCGCTCCTGGCACAGCGCCAGTTTGCGTTGCGCGCGAATAATATCCTCTGCAACCTGGCGCAGCTTGTCGGAGTAGTCGCGCTTTTTCTTGATGATTGCGGGAATCCAGCTTTCGTTGATCTCGTTGCCGGGGAACTCCTTGATGAAAGTCTTGCGGGGCATGCGCGCCCGACGGATACACAGATTCATGATGCTGCGCTCCTGGGCGCGCACATCGTCCAGAATGCTGCGGACTTCGATATAGAGGGGGTCGAACTGCCGCGGCGCCAGCTTGAAGTAGCGGAATACATCCCCCACTGCCTCCATTGCTGCACCGGCCTCTTTCGAATCCCGGCCGTGCTTTTTGATCGCGGCGTCAGCTTTCTTCTGCGCCGCAATCAGTTTGTCCATCCGCTCGGCCAGTTCTTCCGGATCTATTCCGCCGACATTTTCCTCTTCCTCCTCATCGGAGTCGCTGTCGCCGCCCTCGCTGTCTTTACCCTTGGTGTCCTCGCCAGCAGCGCTGGCTTGACCTGCCTGTGCGCCGGGGGGGACATCCTCGGCCGGGTCCAGCCAGCCGGCGACCACATCGGGTATCCGGCGCTCGCCCCCTTCGATCAGACGATACTCGTCAATCACGTGCTGCACAGCGCCGGGCCAGTATGCGAGCGCGGCCATCAACTCGCGCAGCCCCTCTTCGATACGCTTGGCAATGGCGATCTCGCCTTCGCGGGTGAGCAGCTCGACAGTGCCCATCTCACGCATGTACATGCGTACCGGATCGGTGGTGCGCCCCACATCGGATTCCACTGCAGCCAGCGCGGCGGCGGCTTCGGCAGCGGCAATTTCATCGGCGGAACTATCGCCTTCGGCCATCAACAACTCTTCGGCATCTGGCGCGCTTTCGAACACCTTGATGCCCATGTCGTTGATCATGCCGATGATGTCCTCCACCTGATCGGGATCGGAAATATCTTCCGGCAGGTGGTCGTTCACCTCGGCATAGGTCAGATAGCCCTGCTCTTTGCCGCGGGCGATCAGTTCCTTAATACGGGAGGTCTGTTGCTGGGTTTTGTCAGTCATGCACAACCCTGAAAAGTGGAAAAAAACGGGACAAAGACGGGAGATTATAGCGCACTTGCGATGCCAGTAACCACTGCATCTGCGGAGACACGGGGCTCGTGACAGGTACAGGTCGAGGGCCCCCTGTCCACATCACCCGGAGCAGAATATGGAGGCGGGCGGAGGAAAGTCAAGGGCTGCAAAGCTGAAGGTCGCGAGTACCCTGCCGTTGCCACCAACTGGTGCCTCAGCCGCTAGGGCTCGCGGCGCCAGTTGGCCAGAAGCGCGAGCTGTTCGGGACTCAACTGGCCATTTGAGTCGCGCAGTTGCGCCAGGAGGTGGCGATTACGCTGCTTTTCGGCCCGGTTTTCCAGTCGCTCCAGGCAGCCGGCGAACTCCGCTTTGGGGTCGTATTCCACCCTTTGACCCTGTACTCCGGCCACCGGGTGGCTCCCCGCCAGTCGGGAGAGAATTTCCAGAGATGCTTTGTCCTTATGCGCCATCCAGAAACCAAAAAACTGATTGCGGTTACAGTCGGGCCGCTGGTGCATGACTTCCAGTACTTCGCCAAACAGGCGCAGATCCGGGTCGCTGTGGTTGAGGTAGGGCGTGCAGTCGGCAATCTGTGCCGCCAGCTGCGGATGGTGTAATAACAGGGCGACCAGCATCCGCTCGTTGGGCAGGCGATAACTGCCGCGCCGCCTGACCGGCACCGATGTAGTGGCTGGGGGCGCGGGGTCGCCACTGGGAACTTGCGGATCATAGGGCGACGGCTGTCCAGAGGGGATAGAATCGCCGACGCTTTGATGTGCATCCCCGGCTACTGGAGCGGGTGCAGACTGAGCGCCGGATTGGGAGGCGGCAGTGGCAGCGCGGGCCCGCTCGGCACTGATAACCTCTTCCAGTGTGGCCTGTTCCAGTCCGGTGCGGGCGGCGAGCTGCTGGAACATCAGCTGGCGGTAGACACCGGCGGGTAACAGGTCCAGCAGCGGCGCCACCAGTTTGGACAGCCGCGCGCGGCCGTCCATGGTACGCAGGTTGATACCTTCCCCGAGCAGGTCGAACAGGAAATCCTCCAGGGGGCGCGCCTGTTGGTCGATCAACTGTTCGAAGCGCTCGCCACCCAGCTGGCGCACCAGGGTGTCAGGATCTTCACCTTCCGGCAGCGGCAGAAAACGCACGCTGCGGCCGTCCTGCATCTGCGGTAATGCGGACTCCAGAGCGCGGCGCGCGGCGGCGCGACCCGCCCGGTCGCCATCGAAACAGAAAACAATCTCCGCGGTGTGACGGAAGGCCAACTGGATATGCTCTTCGCCGCAGGCGGTGCCCAGAGTGGCCACAGCGCAACGGATGCCGAACTGCGCCAGCGCCACCACATCCATATAACCTTCCACCACAATCAGGCGCTGCAGCTCGCGATTGGCCTGGCGCGCTTCCCAGAGGCCATAGAGTTCACGGCTCTTGTGGAAGATAGGCGTTTCCGGGGAATTCAGGTATTTGGGCTTCTCGTCCCCCAGTACCCGGCCGCCAAAAGCGATGGTGCGGCCGCGCTGGTCCCGGATCGGGAATATGATGCGGTTGCGGAAGCGGTCATAGTGCCTGGACATACCGGGCCTGGCATTACCGTCACTATCCCGGCGGCGGATGGCGAGACCCGCCAGTTCGAGCTGTTCGGCTTTGCCCGGGGTATCCGCCAGGGCGTTCAGCAGGTTGTCCCAACCCGGCGGTGCCAGGCCGATGCCAAAAGCCCGGGCAACCTCCCCGGACAATCCGCGATTGCGCAGGTAGGCCACGGCGTGGCCGGCGGTGGGATGGCTGCGCAACTGAGCGCGGTAAAAGTCGGCCGCCTGTTCGGTGAATTGGTAGAGGGGCTGGCTCTCCCGCTGGCGCTTCTCCTGCCCAGGTGCCAGCTGCTCGCGCGGCACTTCCAGGCCGCGGGTCGCGGCCAGCTTCTCCACTGCCTCGGGAAAACCGAGGCGGTCATACTCCATCAGAAAGCCGATGGCATTGCCGTTGGCACCGCAGCCAAAACAGTAGTAGAACTGCTTGTCGGGGCTAACGGTGAAGGACGGGGTTTTCTCGTCGTGAAAGGGGCAGCAGGCGGAGTAGTTTTTGCCCGTTTTGCGCAGCTTTACCCGGCTGTCCACCAGCTCGACGATATCCGCCCGGGCGAGCAGGTCGTCGATAAAGTGCTGGGGTATCTTGCTGGACATGGCGCTGGTGGCGGCAATCAGCCCAGCTGTGCCTTGACCAGTTTGCTCACAGCGCCCATATCCGCGCGGCCCTGTACCTGCGGCCTGACCTGGGCGATCACCTTGCCCATGTCCGCCATACCGCCGGCCCCGGTGTCTCTCACCGCCGCGGCAACGATTTCGGTGAGTTCGCTATCGCTGAGCTGCTCCGGTAGAAACTCCTGAATAACCTCGATCTCCGCCTGTTCCACGGCAGCCAGTTCGGCGCGCCCGGCCTTTTCATATTGGGCAATGGAATCCCGGCGCTGCTTGGTCATTTTGTCCAGTAGCGCCAGGATGCGGGCGTCATCCAGGTCGATACGCTCGTCCACTTCGACCCGCTTGATTTCAGCGTTGATCAGCCGCATCGTCGCCAAACGCGCTCTGTCCTTCGCTTTCATGGTGTCCTTGGTGGCCTGAGCCAGTGTTTCCTTGAGGGTGCTCATAGTGGGGGTTCCGGGGTTGCGTTGATGACGGGTTTGGGCTGCTAAGCATAGCGCGTCCGACCCCTGCGGAAAATGCGGCTGTAAAACGAAAAACGGCGCACGAGTTACACTCGCACGCCGCTCTTGGCGCCACCGGAGCCAGCCTGGCTGTCCGGGACCTTCACCCCTGGCGGGGTCGCCGTTTCAGGCGATTAGTAGAGGCGCTGGAATTTGCGGTTTTCGCGCTGCAGTTTTTTGGCATGGCGCTTCACCGCCGCGGCAGCCTTGCGCTTGCGCACTGTAGTGGGCTTCTCGTAGAACTCGCGACGACGCACCTCAGACAGCACGCCTGCCTTCTCACAGGAGCGCTTGAAGCGGCGCAGGGCGATATCGAAGGGCTCGTTGTCTTTAATCCGTACAGAGGGCATAGGTTACCTGTAAAAATTTGTTTCTCTCGGCCATTCCGGCAATTGCTCTCGCAGATTCCGGCGGCCGGTTTACAGCGAGGGCGCAGATTCTAAACAGTAGAAGCTGCAATCGCAAGCCTCTTTTCAGGTATCATAGCGCCCCCGGAGCTGTTCCAAGAGAATCGAAGTGCGCGTCCTCGGCATAGAAACCTCCTGTGATGAAACCGGCGTCGCGCTGTATGACAACCGTGCGGGGCTGCTGGGTCACGCCCTCTATAGCCAGGTCGACCTGCATGCCGACTATGGCGGTGTGGTGCCGGAATTGGCCAGTCGAGACCATGTGCGTAAATTGCTACCGCTGGTGCGGCAGGTAATGGCGCAGACCCATACCAGTCCGCAAGACCTGGGTGGTGTGGCCTATACCGCCGGGCCGGGCCTGATCGGTGCACTGATGGTGGGCGCCTGTGCCGGCCGCGCCCTGGCCTACGGCTGGGGTGTCCCGGCAGTGGCTGTGCACCATATGGAGGGTCACCTGCTGGCGCCAATGCTGGAGGACAGCCCCCCGGCCTTTCCCTTTGTGGCCCTGCTGGTCTCCGGTGGCCACACCCAGCTGGTGGAGGTGCGAGGTCTGGGAGACTATGTATTGATGGGGGAGTCGCTGGATGATGCCGCCGGAGAGGCGTTCGACAAGGCGGCCAAGATGCTCGACCTGGATTATCCCGGGGGCCCGCGCCTGGCGGCACTGGCAGAGAGCGGCGACCCCGGGCGGTTTTCCTTTCCGCGCCCCATGACCGACAGGCCGGGCCTCGATTTCAGCTTTTCCGGCCTCAAAACCTATACCCTGACCACAGTGCGCAAGCATGCCGGGGACGACGGCCTGCCGGACCAGCAGGCCTGCGCGGATATTGCCGCAGCCTTTCAGGAGGCCGTAGTGGACACATTGGTGATCAAGTGCCGCCGCGCCATCCGGGCCTCAGGCCACAAAACCCTGGTATTGGCGGGCGGGGTTTCGGCCAACAAACGGTTGCGCGCACAGATGGAATCCAGCCTGGGCAGGGAGGGCGCCAGCGTTTTCTACCCCCGGCATGAATTCTGTACCGACAACGGGGCCATGATCGCCTATGCCGGCTGCCTGCGCTTAACGGCGGGGGAATATGAGGGTCTGGCGGTTGAAGTGCGGCCGCGCTGGCCGCTAGCGGCATCTAACTGAGCTTTTGGACTGACCGTGGATATTGTTTACATAAGGGATCTGAAGGTGGATACCATCATCGGTATCTACGACTGGGAGCGGGAGGTTCGCCAGACGGTGAGCCTCGACCTGGAAATGGCTTTCGATATCAGTGAGGCGGCGCGCACAGACGATATCGAGCATACCCTCAATTACAAGGCGGTGGCGAAGCGCCTGATCGCCTTTATCGAAAACAGCGAGTTTCTGCTGGTGGAAACCATGGCAGAGCAGACCGCCGGTATAGTGCGGCAGGAATTCAAGGTGCCCTGGCTGCGCCTGCGGCTGTCCAAACCCGGAGCCGTGCGGGGTTCCCGGGACGTGGGTGTGATCATCGAGCGCGGTGAGCGCCCGCAGCGTGGCGCCGCCGCGGAGCTATGACAGTGGCACAGGTGTATCTGAGCCTCGGCAGCAATATCGATCGAGCGCAACACATTCGCGCGGCGCTGGACGCCCTGGCCGCGCAATTCGGTGAACTGCAGGTTTCCCGTGTGTTCGAGAGCGAGGCGGTGGGATTTCAGGGGGATAATTTTTACAACCTGGTGGTGGGACTGCGCACGGACCTGCCGGTAGGACGGCTGGCTTTCCAGCTGCGTGGGATCGAGGACGCAAACGGCCGCCTGCGGGCTGGTCCTAAGTTCAGTGCGCGCACCCTGGATATCGACATCCTGGTCTATAACGACCTCACCGGTATTGTCGACGGGGTAAGGCTACCGCGACGGGAAATCACCAAGAATGCCTTTGTGTTACAGCCTCTAGCGGAACTGGCGCCGGATGCGGTGCACCCTGTCGAGAACAAGACCTATCACCAGTTGTGGAGCGAGTACGACCAGGCTTCACAAAAGCTGTGGCCGGTGGAGTTTATTTGGCCTTGATTAGCTGGCTTGGCAAAGAGATTTAGAAAGCCGCCAAGCAGTTTTTTTATTTCTGAAACCCCAGGTCTTTGATTTACCAGCAGGCAAAGGAAAAGCCTTTGCCTGCAGCCTGCTGCCCCAAGGTTCAGGGTGCAAATCAGGCATATAACTGTCGGATTTGTCGTGGCGGTTTTGCGAAAATACGCCGCAAAACCGGGCCGAGAAAACCCAGGGAGGGCTTTATTTTTTTATGCGGGTGGGGAAGCTGCGCTGAAACGAAAGGGAAGGCGCAAAGCGCGCAGGAAGACGCCCTGACCATCCGGGATATACTGTTAACGGTCGCCAATGGCCAGCTGCTGGACCGGACCGGTTGAATCGTCCGGCTACTTTTTGCTGCGCCGCAAAAGCCTGAGCAGATCCAGGGTTTTACCCAACTCCCAGCGCATGGCGGCGACTACGCCGTGCATGGCCAACAAGCGACGATCGATTTCAGTGCCCTGATCACTGTTCAACTGCTGTAACTTTTGCGCCGCCTGCGCGAAGCCACCCTGTTCATAGGCCAAGAGCAGCTCTACGGTATACTCCGCCGGCGTAACCTGGCGCGGTACCGGCGTGTAACCCATTGCCTCCACCATCCGCTCGACGGTCTGCCAGGTAGACCAGGGGTTTTGCCCAGTAATCAATTGTCCATCCACACTGACCTGTTCCAGATAGGCGGGACCAGGCTGCATAATAGCGCCCTGGGCACGCAGGCGGTCTTCAAGCAGGAAGGGCAAATGTTGCTCAGCGTCGGGAATGAGGAACAGCTCCTCCTCATTGGTAAAAGCGCTGATCCGGCGGCCGGCAACCAGCAGTTCACCAGTTTCCATGCGAACATGGACCAGTGCAGCAGGCCCATGACAGACAGCACCAATCACTTTGCCGCTGCGATAAAAATCCCGGACTAATACCTGAATACTGGTATTGTTGGGAAAATCAAACATGGTGCCCTTACCCCCAACAAAAAAAATCGCCTGGTAGTCCTTGGCGGATGCCTGCGCTATGGGAATACTGTAGTTGACCTTGTACTGGGCTTGGGGATCATTGAGAAAGGCATAGTCGAAAGGCCCCAGATCGTCCCGGTCGATCACCACCGGTGGCTGGCCGCCCTGAGGACTGGCGATATCGACACCAAACCCGTTGGCCAGAAACACATAATAGGGGCGGGCCAGCTCGGTCAACTCATAGCCGGTCGCTTTGCCAGATGCACCCATGATCCCGCTACTGGTCACCACCACCAACACCTTCCCGCGAGACTGGCTGGGCTTCTGTTTTAAGTAACGCAGCTCGCCGGGCTGTGTCTGGGAAAAATCCTGATCAGGCTGGGGGATCAGACTCTTGAGCCAAAGAAATAATCCCAAACACAGGCCGCTCACCATAAGCAGTGCAATAAAGGATTTTTTTAACATGACAATCTCCGCAACAGTGATTTTCTGAAGACAAGGCAGATGCCCGGCTTTTCACTGGAGAGATTAATGGCCTGCAGGTGAAATCCAGGTGAGATTCTCTTGCTGGGAGCGATCTGTGGCGGGCGGGTTAAGGCGGGAAATCCGGCATTGATAAATCCCCCGGTGGCACCGGACAGTAATTTCCCAGTCCAATGCGCAGCAGATTCTTTTTGCCAGAAACAACCCCTGGCCAATACCGCGACTGCCGCTTCCCCTGTGACCGGGCAACAGAGACGAACTGGCGTCGAAGTCATCAGCGATCGAATTTTCAAACAGCAGTGAATCTCCTGCGGAACAAATACGCAGTTTGGGCGTGGATGCATGTTGCAGGGCATTGCCGATAAGGTTGTCGAAAAGCAGCGACACCAAATGGCGATTGGCAACAATCCTCACATCCCTCCCCAGGCTCAGGCACACCCTGAAATTTGCCCCGGTAATCTCCCGGTGCCGTGCCAGCAGGCGCTCCTCCAGCAACGGGCGAACCTCGAAGGCCTGCCGCTGCAGGGATTCCGATCTGGCCAATGCCAGCAAAGTCGCCACCGTCTCTTCCATGTCGGCGACTGTCTGCAGCAGTTCTTCTCTCTCAGCGGCTGTCATTTCCCGCTGCTGGCAGAGTGTCAGTGTGCCGCGTACAACCGTCAGCGCCGTGCGCAGCTCGTGGCTGGTATCGCGGGTAAATTCCGTTTCCCGCTGCAGTGCCTGTTTTAACTGGTTGATGGTTTGTTCGAGAGTTGCGGCCAGATAGCCGACTTCATCGTCGTCGCCACTGTGGGGCAGGTGCACCTGGCTGCCCAGGGACTTCTGCCGCCGGATAGCCTCGGCCAGGGCAATGACCGGGGCTATGGTTTTGCAGGAAATGCGGTAGGCACACCAGAGCGCCAATAGCATGGTGACGATACACGCAGCGCCAAACAACCACAGCAGTTTGGTCGACTGTCGTGTAACAGTAAGCAGCCCACTCACCTCGGCCGCCAGTATTGCCCTCCCGCCGTCCGGCTGCAAAATCCTGCGCAGATGGAAGTGATGTTCAGCGTCACTGAACCACTCGGCCCTGACGGTATCGCCCGGCAGTGCGCCGAGCAGACCGGCAGGCACTACCTCCGGATCGGTGTAGAGGGTCAGATAGGGCAGCCGCGGCTCGGGCAGGCGGCCGTGCAACTGCAGCTGCTGCTCTATATAGCGCACCTCCCCCTCCAGCAGGTTGTCCAGCAACTGGTCCTCAATCACATAAGCTGCCAGCAGGCAGATAGCAAAAAATATCAGGCAGAGTAGCAGGGTAAAGCCACCAAAAACCGCAAACACGCGCCGCTGTAATTTGCTATTTGCGCTCATCGCCGGGCTCCAGCTGATACCCCAGGTTGGTGATGGTCTTCAACATGGGGGTGCCGAAGGGTTTGTCCACAGCCTGGCGCAGGCTGTAAATATGGGACTTCAGCGCGTCGGTTTCCGGGGGCTCGTCGCCCCAGATTTGGTGGATAAGGGCGGAGCGACTCACTGGAGCGGGAGATGCCTGGGCGAGAGTGCTGAGAATACGAAATCCGATGGCAGTGAGGCGCAGTGGCTGACCGTTTCTGTGAACCTGCCGGTTGCGGTGGCTTATCTGCAGACTGCCCACCTGAATCAAGTCGCAGCGATGCAACTGGTGGCGGCGGGCCAGCGCGCCGCAACGCAGAACCAGTTCCCGCGGATCGAAGGGCTTGCACAGATAGTCATCGGCACCAATACCAAAACCCAGTTCCTTATCCGCTATGGCATCCCGCGCCGTCAACATCAGTACGGGCATATTCACGCTGGCCTGGGTTTTGATGGATTCACATACCTGCAGGCCATCCAGGTCCGGAAGTCCCAGGTCGAGGATAACCAGGTCGAAAATATGCTGCAGCGCCAGCTGCACCCCCAGAGCGCCGCAATGGGCGAAATCGACCTGCCAGCCCTGTATTTGCAGAAACTCGGCAATCTGGCGGGCGATCGCGGGGTTGTCCTCAATCAGAAGAATTTTCAGCGGGTGCACCGGCGTAAATCTTATGGTTGCGCAAATGCGGACCATTCTGCCATCCCGGTGGTGAAATTGAAGTGAAGCTGCTGTCACCAGCCCTTACAGGCTGTTGAAAAAAGTATTTTTCAGCTGCCTGCTGTCCCGAACACGGATGTTCGGGCCGCAAATCAGGCATGTAACTGTTTGATTTGTCCTTGAGGGGATGCGGGCTTGTGCCGCAAACCCGGGTTGAGGGAAGCCAGGGGGAGGCTTATTCAACAGCCCGCCAAGATGGCGAATCAGGAGGATAGCCGTCAGGTGGTGAGGTTGCGGCCACCGTCGACCGCGATCACCTGCCCATTGATATAAGGGGCGTCGCAGGCGAGAAAGCGCAGGGTACTGGCGATGTCGCTTGCACAGCCGGTGCGGCCCAGGGGTATGCGCCGTAGGATTTGCGCCCTGTTTTGCTCGTCGCCGGCTGCCCCCTGGGGCCACAGGATGGCACCCGGGGCTATGGCGTTGACCCGCACCCCCGGGGCCAGCTCCAGGGCGAGGCTCTTGGTCAGCATCACCAGACCAGCTTTGGCTGCAGAGTAGATGGTGTGCCCGGGCATGGGACGCTCGGCATGGATATCGGCCATATTGACAATACAACCGCCATTGCGCGCCAGTGATTGCGCCAGTGCCTGGCTGAGAAAAAAAGGCGCCTTTAGATTGCTGCCCACCAATTGCTCCCAGTCTGCCTCCGTTGTACTGCCGACCGGGGTGGGGTGAAACGCCGAGGCATTGTTGACCAGCACATCGATCCCGCCCCACACCTCTTCGGCGCACCTGGCGAGCTGTGTGCAGTCGTCAGCGGTGTCCAGGTTGCTTTGCACGGCCGCGGCGGAGTCCGGACGGATGGCGTTCAGCGCCTGCTCCAGCCTTTTGGCGGCGTCACCGGAGCTGCGATAGTGAATCACTATGCGGTGGTCCCGGTGCATTTCGCGGGCCATGGCGCTGCCAAGGCGCGCGGCGGCGCCGGTGATCAGTACATTACGCAAGATAGGCTTCCTTCACTTTGGCAATAGCCCGCACCCGCTCTCTATCCAGGGCCCTGCCCAACTCCGCACCCTGGCAGCCCTGCGCAATCAGGGCATCGGCGGTCACTTCGGCAGCAGCCTGTCGCACGCGGCGCAGGAAGTCCACCTGTGGATAATCCCGCTCCCCGAGCCCCCGGCGCCCGCGGGCATCCGCCTCGCAGGCCTGCAGAAAGTTCTCGAATCGCTGGGAGCGCCGCAGGGCATCCAGGCCGCGCAACAGCTTCATCAGAGTCTGGGGCCGCAGGGTGAGGGCGCGGTGGCAGTGCAAGTGGTACTGGCAAACTCCCAGGGCCAGAGTTGTCAGTTCTCTGGGAGTATGCCAGCGCTCACACACGGCCCGCACCAGCGGCAGGCCTGCCATCTCGTGGCCGCGATGGGCCGGTAGCATCTCCTGCGGCGTCACTCCCTTGCCCAGGTCGTGCAGCAACACGGCAAAGCGCACCGGCAGCTCCGCAGGGGCGGCGCTCAGGGCCAACAGGACATGCTCCCCCGTGTCTATCTCCGGGTGGTGTTGCCGCGGCTGCGGCACACCAAACAGCCGGTCCAGTTCCGGCAACAGAACGCTCAGGGCCCCACACTCGCGCAATACCCGCACAAAAACATCCGGGTCCGCTTCGACCAGGGCGCGACTGACCTCTTTCCATACGCGCTCTGCCACCAGATACTCCACCTCGCCGGCCCGCACCATCTGGCGCATCAGGGCCATGGTCTCGGTGGCAATGGTGAATCCCAGGTGATGGTAACGGGCGGCAAAACGCGCCACGCGCAGTATGCGGAGCGGATCTTCGGCGAACGCGGGGGATACGTGACGCAGGATACGGGCCTGCAGGTCTGCCCGGCCACCGTAAGGGTCGGTCAGTTCGCCATCGCCGGATTCGGCCATGGCATTGATGGTGAGGTCGCGGCGCAGCAGGTCCTGCTCCAGGGTGACTTCCGGTACAGCCTGCACGTCAAAGCCGCCGTAGCCGTGCCCCCGCTTGCGCTCAGTGCGGGCCAGGGCGTACTCGTCGCCGGTGTCCGGGTGTAGAAATACCGGGAAGTCACGCCCTACCGGCTTGAAGCCCCGCCGCCGCATCTGTTCTTCGTCGGCACCGACAACCACCCAGTCCCGCTCACAGACGGGGCGACGCAGCAGTTTGTCCCGCACGGCACCGCCGACCAGATAGACTTTCACGACGACACCACCGCTCGTTGCGGGACGAGATGCCGGTCCAGGCTGACTTCGGCCGCAAATATGTCCACGCCGTCGCTTTCCGCTCCGCGGCAGGTTAAGGGAGTTTTGGCAAGATAAAAAAAGGGCCCCAAAAAGACAAGGGGGCCCAGGGTCTTAGGGTATTAGTGTGGCTGAAAAATAACCACTCGCCGTTACAAAGAATTCTCGATCACCCCTGGCGCTCAGGTGCGGCTGGCAGGTGCGTCTGAAGGGTCTTCAATAGTCGCCATACTACTCAAGCTGCCTAAAATGTCAATTGTTGCTTTTGTTTTTTTGAGGTAGTTTCCCCCTCGTTCGTTAACAGGCTATTAGTGCCGAGTTTCAACCTGGGTTTACAGGTGCAGGCAGGATAATTAGTAAGGGTGGCGGGAAATTTCAGGGTTTCTCTCGGAAAGCTGTCATTGCCAGCGATTCGCGCGAGCACTGGATTTCACCGGCACGTCTGCACAAACCATGGATTGTTTGGGGGAATCAAAGAGAATGAATCAGTTGCATGTACTCACCACTGGCGAGGCCGCCAGGTACTGTGGAGTCAATTTCCGCACGGTTATCCGCTGGATCGAGCGGGGACAGCTCAAGGCGTACAAGCTGCCCGGCCGCGGCGATCACCGTATATGCGTCGAGGATTTTGTCGGTTTTCTGCGCAACAACGCCATGCCGGTACCGGGCGAACTGGCTTCGGCCAGTCGCAAGGTCCTGATGGTGGCCCAGGACCCGGAGCTGACGGGAGCAGCGCGCCAGGCCCTGCAGCAGGCGGGCTGCGAGGTCGAAGTGGCGGGCGACAGCTTTGTCGCCGGGACACTCCTGGCGGGTTGCAAGCCGGCGCTGGTGTTACTGGACACGAATGTGGCGGGTGTAAACGGCTTCCAGATTCTCGACCACCTGCGCTCCAGCAGCGACAGTTCCAGCGTGCGTATCCTGCTGATTGCCCCGGCTGGTGAGAACGACCTACAGCGCTGGCTGAAGGCCGGTGCGGATGCCGCGGTGGCGAGTCCGGTGGACAGTAATGAACTCGCCGGCAAAGTGAAGTTGCTGCTGGAAACACAGTAAAGCCAGCAGCGGCACACAAGGTCAGATTGGCTTGGGCACCAACATCGATTCCTCTTCCTGGTCGCGGATGCCCGGGCCCTGATCTGGACAATGGTAGCTGGCGCTGATTTCTCCACCGTGCAGACTGTGCAGATGAACGTCGAAGCCCCACAACCGGTGCAAGTGTTTCAGCACCTCACTGGTGTCCCTGCCCAGAGGGCGGCGCCGGTGCTGGGTGTGATGCAAAGTGAGGGAGCGGTCGCCTCGGGTGTCCACTGAGTACACCTGTATATTGGGCTCCTGGTCGCCCAGATTGTATTGCCCGGCGAGATTAGCGCGCAGCTCCCGATACCCTTCCTCGTCGTGAATGGCACTGACCCGGATCTCCTTTTCGCGATCATCGTCGCAGACACTGAACAGCTTCATGTCCCGTATGACCTTGGGCGACAGAAACTGCTGAATGAAGCTCTCATCCTTGAAATCCCGCATGGCGAATTGCAGTGTCTCCCGCCAGTTGCTGCCGGCAATATCCGGAAACCACTGCCGGTCCTCGGCGGTCGGCTGGTCACAGATCCTGCGCAGGTCGGAGAAAATACCAAACCCCAGAGTGTAGGGGTTGATGCCACTGTAGCTGCGACTGTCGAACGGTGGCTGATAAATTACGTTGGTGTGGCTCTGCAAAAACTCCAGCATAAAACCCTCGGTCACACGACCACACCGGTACAATTCACCCATCAGGGTGTAATGCCAGAAGGTGGCCCAGCCCTCGTTCATCACCTGGGTCTGGCGCTGGGGATAAAAATACTGCGCGAGTTTGCGCACTATACGCACCAGTTCCCGCTGCCAGTTATGTAGCAGGGGTGCGTTTTTTTCGATGAAATAAAGCAGGTTCTCCTGCGGCTCCTCGGGAAAACGCGTTTCGGAATCCCGCTGCTGGCCGGCGGCCGGCTTGGGAATGGTGCGCCACAGGTCGTTGAGCTGTCGCTGACGGTACTCCTCGCGCTCTTTCTGTCGGCGCTCCTCCTCCAGCGCGGATATGGGATAGGGCCGCTTATAGCGGTCCACACCGTAGTTCATGAGCGCGTGGCAGGAATCGAGCAGGGCCTCAACTTCATCGATCCCGTAACGCTCTTCGCAACGGGCAATGTAATTCTTGGCGAAAATAAGATAGTCGATGATACTGCCGGCATCGGTCAGGCTGCGAAACAGGTAGTTGCCTTTGAAGAAGGAATTGTGGCCGTAACAGGCGTGCGCTATCACCAGCGCCTGCATGGCCATGGTGTTCTCCTCCATCAGGTAGGCGATGCAGGGATTGGAGTTGATGACGATTTCGTAGGCCAGGCCCATCAGCCCCCGCTGATAGTTGTTCTCCACGCTGATAAACTGCTTGCCAAATGACCAGTGGTGATAGCCGACCGGCATGCCAACTGAAGAGTAGGCGTCCATCATCTGCTCGGAGCTGATCACCTCTATCTGGTTGGGGTAGGTATCCAGCCCAAATGCATCGGCCAGTTCGGAGATCGCCTGGTCATAGTCCCGGATCAAATCAAACGTCCACTCGGAACTGGTGGAGATGGGGCCGCTGGGCTTGGCTGTTTGCGGCGATGAAGGGGATAGACCAGGCATCAGTTGGCCACCTTGCGGCTGAACAACTGCCTGAATACGGGATAGATATCCTGCGCGTCGACAATCTGCTCCATGGCGAAATGATCCGGAAACAGGGTGCGCACACTTTCGTATTCCTCCCACAGGGCCTGGTGGTCCCGGGGGGTGATTTCCACATAGGAAAAATACTGCACCTGGGGCATGATTTCGTCGACCAGGATTTTGTGACAGGTACTGGAGTCGTCGTTCCAGTTGTCGCCGTCGGATGCCTGTGCTCCATAGATATTCCACTCGCTGGCGGGGTAACGTTCCGCCATGGTGCGGCGCATGAGTTTCAGAGCGCTGGAAACAATAGTGCCGCCCGTTTCCCGTGAGTAGAAGAATTCCTCTTCGTCCACTTCCTTGGCACTGGTGTGGTGGCGGATGAATACCACCTCGGTATATTCATAACTGCGCTGGAGAAACAGGTAGAGCAACAGGAAAAACCGTTTGGCCATGTCCTTGGTGACCTGGTTCATGGAACCGGATACATCCATCAGGCAGAACATGACGGCTTTGGAGCGGGGCTTGGGCTGCCGCAGCAAAAGATTGTATTTGAGGTCAAAATCATCCAGAAACGGAATTCGCTCGATGCGGCCGTGCAGGTCGGCGATTTTGCGCTTCAGGGTTTCAACCGCGCGCTGGTCGCGCAGTACCGGGTCTTTTTCCTCCTCCGCCGCCAATTGCTGCTCCATCGCGCGAATGTTGCGTTTCTTGCCGCTGCTCAGGGCGATACGTCGCGCATTGGCAGCCCTCAGTGAGCGAATGACGTTGATACGCCCCGGTGTCCCTTCGTTGCTGATACCGGCGCGCACCACCTGAAACGCATCATTACCAGTCAGTTTGCGCTTGATCAGATTCGGCAGCTGCAGGCCCTCGAACATAAAATCGAGGAACTCCTCCTGGGAAATCTGGAATACGAAATCATCGACCCCTTCCCCGCTGTCACTGGCATCGCTGCCAGCTCCGCCACCACCCGGCTGCTGTTCCGGTCGCGGGATACAGTCACCGGTGACAAACTCCCGGTTGCCCGCCAGCACACGTTCCAAATGGCCACCTGAGCCGTGGGCGAATACCGGCTCGCCCAGATCCCGCGTGGGAATACCTATCTGCTCGCCCTTGTCCATATCGGTGATTGAACGGCTGTTCATCGCCTCTCCAACCGCCTTCTTGATATGCGCCCGGTAGCGTCGCAGAAAACGCTGTCGGTTTACGGTGCTCTTATTCTTGCCGTTCAGGCGGCGATCTATGATATAGCTCATCGCTGTACTGCCTTGGCTTAACGCCCTACTGGGACTTGCGCACGCGCAGGTACCATTCCGACAGCAGGCGGACCTGCTTCTCGGTATAGCCGCGTTCCACCATACGGGCGACAAAATCCGCATGTTTTTTCTTGTCGTCCGCCGATGCTTTGGTATTAAAGGAGATGACCGGCAATAGATCCTCCGTATTGGAGAACATCTTCTTCTCTATCACCGCACGCAGTTTTTCATAGGAGCGCCAGTCCGGGTTGCGACCCTGATTGTTGGCTCTGGCGCGCAATACAAAGTTGACAATCTCATTGCGGAAGTCCTTCGGGTTGGAAATTCCCGCGGGCTTCTCCGTCTTTTCCAATTCCTCATTCAGGGCACCGCGGTCGAGAATTTCTCCAGTCTCCGGATCCCGGTATTCCTGGTCCTGGATCCAGAAATCCGCATAGGTGACGTAGCGATCAAACAGGTTCTGCCCGTATTCAGCGTAGGATTCCAGATATGCGGTCTGGATTTCCTTTCCGATAAATTCCACATAGCGTGGCGCCAGGTATTCCTTGATAAATCCCAGATATTTCTCCTGCACCTCCGGAGCCAGCTGTTCCTGTTCAATCTGCTGTTCCAGCACATAAAGCAGGTGGACCGGGTTGGCCGCCACTTCGGTTGCATCGAAATTAAATACTTTGGACAGTATTTTGAAGGCAAAACGAGTGGAAAGCCCACTCATACCCTCATCGACACCGGCATTGTCACGGTATTCCTGGATGGTTTTTGCCTTTGGATCTGTGTCCTTGAGGTTTTCTCCGTCATAGATACGCATTTTGGAATAAACGCTGGAATTATCCGGATCCTTGATCCGCGACAAAACCGAGAACTGTGCCAGCATGCGCAACGTGTCAGGAGCACAGGACGCTTTGGCCAGGGAACTGTTTTCCAGTAGCTTCTTGTAGATCTTTATTTCTTCCTGGACGCGGGTACAGTAGGGAACCTTGACGATATAAATGCGGTCCAGAAACGCCTCGTTGTTGCGGTTGTTGCGAAAAGACTGCCACTCCGACTCATTGGAATGGGCGAGTATCGTGCCGGTAAAGGGAATGGAGCCCAGGCCCTCGGTGCTGTTGTAATTACCTTCCTGTGTGGCAGTCAATAGCGGGTGCAGCACCTTGATGGGTGCTTTGAACATCTCGACAAATTCCAACAGGCCCTGGTTGGCCCGGCAGAGGCTGCCGCAGAAACTGTAGGCATCCGGATCATTCTGGGGAAAATCCTCCAGTTTTCGAATATCTATCTTGCCCACCAGCGATGAAATATCCTGGTTGTTTTCATCGCCGGGCTCAGTTTTGGAAATGGCGATCTGGTCCAGAATAGATGGCCGGAGCTTGACCACCCGGAACCGGCTGATGTCGCCCCGGTACTCGTGCAGGCGTTTGACGGCCCAGGGTGACATGATGGTGTTGATATAGCGCGGCGCTATGCCGTAGTCCTCCTGCAATATCCGGCTGTCTTCGTCAGGTGAAAACAGACTCAAAGGTGATTCAAACACCGGCGAACCTTTAATGGCGTAGATGGGCACTTTCTCCATTAGCGCCTTGAGGCGTTCGGCGAGAGAGGACTTGCCACCGCCTACAGGGCCCAACAGGTATAGAATCTGCTTCTTTTCCTCCAGCCCCTGGGCGGCGTGGCGAAAAAAGGACACTATTTGCTCAATCGCCTCCTCCATTCCGAAAAATTCGCTGAAGGCTTCATAGCGCTTGATCACTTTGTTGGAAAAAATACGCGACAGGCGGGGATCGCGGGAAGTATCCACCAGTTGTGCCTCGCCAATAGCCATCAGCATCCGCTCGGCCGGCCAAGCATAGGCGCTGGGATCGGATCTGCACAGCTCCAGATAATCCTGGATACCCAGTTCCTCCTCCCTAATGGCCTCGTATCTCTCCAGATAATGATTGAAAATCGTCATGGTGCACGGCTCCCTGTGGCGTGTCTGGCGACGCTTTGCAGTAAATACCCTGCAACGTAAATGGCACTCACTTCGACCGGTCGCCGACATTAGCGCAGCTCCGCCGGACAGCGAGTGCGCCTGCCGGGCTGCGCCTGCGCGCAAAATACTATCTTTATCACCAGTTGCAGCGGGCCGCTGTGCAGTCCTGGGTTGGGCACAGATACATTTATCCCGCTTAATCAGCATAGCTTTCCCTAAGATTCAGGCGCCGCCGGACCCTGACAACGGGTTGAATTAAGTGGCACTTTTACGCTCTACTGATGGCCTCTACAGAAACCCGGATCGATTTGGCGGACGCAAATGAAAATTCTGGTCACCGGGGGTGCCGGCTATATCGGCAGCCATATTTGCGTGGAGCTGCTGGCTGCAGGCATGGAGCCAGTGGTGGTGGACAACCTGAGTAACAGCAACGCGACATCACTAAGACGGGTCGCGGCCATCGCCGGGCAACCGGTGGCGTTTCACCGGGTAGATATCGGGGACAGGGCGGCTTTGGGAGAGGTTTTTTCCCGCTACCCCATAGAGGCAGTGATGCATTTCGCCGGGTTCAAGGCCGTTGGCGAGTCAGTGGCGCAACCTTTGCGCTATTACTACAACAATGTTGCCGGCAGTCTCGCCCTGTTTGAAACCATGCAGGCATTCGGTGTACGGCAATTGATTTTCAGTTCTTCGGCGACGGTTTATGGGGATCCCGCCTCGGTGCCAGTGGATGAGCAATTTCCCACCGGCGCCACCAACCCCTATGGGGCCGGCAAACTGGTGGTGGAGAATATTCTGCGGGACCTATGTGCAACGCCGGACAATCCCTGGAAGGTAAGCCTGTTGCGCTACTTCAACCCCATCGGCGCCCACGAAAGCGGCGCTATAGGTGAGGATCCACGCGGCACTCCCAATAACCTCTTGCCCTACGTCGCCCAGGTGGCGGTGGGCCGGTTGCCGGAACTCCGCGTCTTTGGCGACGACTATGACACTCTGGATGGCACTGGCGTGCGGGATTACATTCACGTGGTGGACCTGGCCCGCGGCCATCTGGCGGCGCTGCGCAAACTCAGCCAACCCGGGACCCCTGCCGGCTGCTACACCTATAACCTGGGTACCGGAAGCGGAAGCTCTGTGATGCAGGTGGTGCGCGCCTTCGAGCGGGTTATCGGCCGTAAAATACCCTGCGCTATTTTGCCGCGCCGCCCCGGGGATGTCGCCGCCAGCTTCGCCGACCCTTCGGCGGCTGCGCGGGAACTGGGATGGCGGGCTGAGTATGACTTGCAGCGGATGGTGGCGGATACCTGGCGCTGGCAATCTCAGAATCCTGACGGGTATCCGACCCAATAGCCGGGCCGGGTTATTCGCCGGCGGTTGCTAACCCGGCAACTAAATAAATTACCGGGTTAATGCGACACAAAGGTGTGCCCCGCCGGGTGGAGGCCAGGACAAGCCCCTACCTCCGCGCAATTGCGCAGGTTCTCACGGGCGATAATCCAATCGATAAAGGGTCATCAACTGGATTGATCGCTTGATCACAGCGCCGCAACCAGTGCTGCCCCCTGCTCCCGCTGAGCCATACACAGGCGGATTCTCTCCTCCGTCTGCGCGAGGCTGCGCTGGTATCCAGGGGCCAGGTCGCCATATTGCTCGAACAGTTGCCGCAATTCCTCCAATGCCTGGCGGTCGCAGAAGCTGCGGGCGAAGGCGGGGGCCTGCCGACGCCACTGCACGGGGATCTTGTTGAGAACCGCGGGGAAATTGTCTCTCAGCCACCGCCAGTGCTGTTGTCGCAGTGTGGGCTCCGCCATCGCCCGGGCAATCAATCCAAAGGTCTCCCTCGCGCCCACGGTATCGCCGAGTGCCAGCTGGTGGATTGTGTCCAGCTGCGCAGGTTTGTCAGCAGCGCCGATGGCATTGGCACTGGCGTTGTCAAAGCGCGGGTCATCCAGTTGGCTGCGCATCCTGAGCAGATGCGGCAGAAACTCCTGACCGGCATCCTGCACCGCGACGCTGAGGGCCGCCTGGTAAAGATCCGAATCGAGCGCCGAAGGCTCGCGGTCGCGTTGAAAGCCGGTAAAGGCGGCCGCTTTTTCGGTCAACTGCCGGCGCGCTGCCCGATCCTCTGCACTGAGTGCCATAAAACTCAGCAGTTCGCTGTACAGCAATTTATCCTCGTTGTCTTCACTACCGGCGGTTCTGTCCAGCACCGGCTGGTAAAGCGCACTGGCGAACTGGCGAAAGGCGGCTGCGGAAGCGCCGCTGACATAGTTGCTGCGGTACTTGTGCAAATAGGTTAGCGGCGCCACAACCACCTGGCGCTTGTCGCTGGCGGCGGACTTTCGCACCACATCCAGCAGGGTGTCCTCTGCCAGGCTGCCAGCTTCAAAAGCGGCAAAAGCGCTGTCGATGACCGATAGTGTCTCGGCCGGGGTCAACTCGGAAAAGTGATCCAGCAGTGCCCGCCACTGCGGAGCCGCCAAATTCCAGCGGTAGTAACCACTGCCATCGGCGTTGGGAAGCAACCAACTGGGGCACTGCCCGCTTTTGAGTGCAACCATCTGCTTCGGTTCGGTCAGCATCAGGCACTGAGTGCCGGCCTCGCTGCGTAGACACAGCGGAATACTCCACTGCACAGGGGCGTCGCCAATAGGAGAGCCCAGCGGTTTGTAGCGGGCCTGACTGATTGCCACTACGGCCTCCTCCCGGTTGCAGTCCAGTGCCAACTCCAGTTGCGGTACCCCTTTTTGCTCCACGAAACTGCGAAAAGTCTCGGTCAGTTCCGGGGTATTGGTCTCCTCACCGATGACGCTATAGAAATCCGGCGATGCGGCCACCCCATCGGCAAAGGCTTCGATGTAACGCCCCAGGGCGGGACGAAAGCGCGGCGCACCAAAATACTGGTCGACCATGCCGATGACCCCCAGGCTTTTGGCATAGGTGATCGCGTCATAGGCATTGCGAATCTGGTTATTATCTTCGATTGGCTCGCGGATGGCGCGGGTACTGGCGAGCGAATCCAGTTGCATGGCGCCGATAGCCCGCACCCTTGCATTCAGGTCGTGACCGCCTTGCGGCTCAAACAGCGTCAGCGCCAGTGGCGTGCCCCAGGTGGCAAAACCCTCCTTGAGCCACAGATCGTCCCACCAGGGCGGCGTGACCAGGTTGCCAAACCACATATGGGCAATCTCGTGGGCGTGAACTCCCAGCAGTGCCAGGCGCGCCCCGGGGGCGGGCTCCTGCCCCTCTACCAGTATCCGCTGTTCGCGATAGGTAATCGCAGCGGACAGCTCTGTGGCACCGCTGGGCCACTGGGGTGCAGCGACGATATCCAGTTTTTCGAAGGGGTAGGGGCGCCGCAGTTGGGATTCGAAAATCTCCACCATGCGCGGCGTTATGTCGAGGATATAGTTCAAGTCCGCACCCCGGCCCCGGCGGGCATATCCAGTCAGTGGAATTGGTTCCTGACGGAACTCACTGGCGGGTATGGCCGGCCGTTCGACCCTGTCAAAAGGACCCACCGACAGGGAGAGCAGGTAAGTGGACATGGGACGCGTGGTGGCAAAGGTGATCTTTTCAAGCCCGTTCCCAATGGACTCCCGCTTGATCTCGCGGCCGTTGCTGATGGCCGCATAGCCCTCGGGCACGGTGAGACCGATAGCAAACGGCGCCTTGAGTCCCGGCTCATCGAATCCCGGCAGATACCGGCGCGCCTGAATGGATTCCGACTTTGCCAGGGCGTAGGCGTCGCCCTGCTCCTCTACCTTGAACAGGCCCGCCAGATTGCGATCGAAGTCCCCTTCATAGTCCATTCGCAGCTTGAACCTTCCCGCGGGCAGTGTCTCCGCAAAGCTCACCTCGGCAACACCGCTGTCCAGTACTTGTTCATATTTTCCGGTGATCCGGCGGCCATCGGCAACGGTTGCGACGACGCTATTTACGCGCAGGTCTTTGCCATGCAGCCAGATCTGCTGTGCCGGATCATCCAGCTGAATATCGATTGCCACACTGCCGGAAAAGTCGTCGCGACACGGGTCGAGCAAAAGATCCAGGTGATAGAACAGGGGGGTCACCCCGGCGGGCAGCCGGCCCGGGGGCGCCGCAGCATCGGCAGTGGCGGCAGGTGCGGGGCCATTGCCGGTATTTTCAGCCGGGCCGCAGGCGGTCAGCATGGGCACAAGAATCGCCAGCAGGAAGAGCAGAGGATGATTGGTCATAGTGGATCGTCGCGTGGCAAAAGGCTTATTGTAACGGTTGTTGCCGCCCTTTTACCGCCGGCTCGGGTCTATATACCGACGGATATCCTAAGGAACCTCTGATTAAGTCAGTGCAATCTCAGGCTTTGCGTCGAGTTCGCCAGTTAGGCGCAGTTGCGCAGGAATGCTGGCTACCTTTGTAGGGGCTGCAACGCAGCGGGCGGACTCGACGCAAAGCCCCGCAGGGCGGGCCTGTGGCGCCACTTGGACTTTGTTGCTGCGCTCATCAAGGACAACCAGCCTTGACCTTCGCGCAGCGCCTTGCCAAGCGGTGCCACAGGCTCCGCTGAGACAGTACTGACTTAATCAGAGGCTCCCTAACGGAATCATCCACCCGCTCCCCTTTGTGCCCATAAGGTCAGCCTTGGGATGACCAATCAGTCATAAAATGTCGCGACAGTCACGTAAAACCGCTTTGAAACCCCATCCCAATAGAAAACGAAATTCACTGGATGGAATTGCGCTGGGGAAATTTCAATGCGGAAATTATTCGGCGAAAGGCCGGATATGTGTCAACAGGATTCTCCCAGGTCTCCATACACGGCCTCTAGCTGTTCTTTTTTTGTACAGCAAAACCCTGTAGTGTGGCGTCTGATTTATTCCTCTATGGAGGGTCAGCGGTCGCTGACGCAGTGGTAAAACTATGCTCGCTCGCACACTCGCCCTATTGGTTTCGTTGTTCAGTTTCTCGCTGTCTGCTGTGGCAGCATCCCACAATCCCGGCCGGGATAGCTGGCACCAGATCGACAGTGCCAATTTCCGCGTTGTTACCAATGGCGATGCGGCCAGGGTAAGAGTCCTTGTTCAGGACCTGGAACGCTACCGGACTGTCGCCCTGCAGTTACTGGGTGCCAACGGCGACGGACAGAAGCTGACAATCTATGCCACCGCTGACCGCGACAGTTACGCCAGTCTGGTGGGGGATGAACTGGCCGACGTTACCAATGGCCTGTTCGACACCACCGCCCAGGGTAGCTATGCCCTTGTGAACCTGGAGAGCGATGAGGGCGGTTCGCAGCAGCGTGCGCGGGAGTTTCTATTTCACGAATACACACATTTTCTCAGCTATCACCGCAATACCACCTACTACCCCTACTGGTACAGTGAAGGTTTCGCGGAATTCATGTCCACCATGACCTTCCCCGCACCGGGTCGCTATCAACTGGGCGCAGTCCCGTCGGAGCGCGCCGCGACCCTCTACTATATGGCCCCTATGCCGCTGGAGCGGCTGTTAACCGCCACTATCTACAACACCTCCAATGACGACAAGGCGCGCCTGTACGCCAGCGGCTGGATGCTGGCCCACTGGCTGATCATGGAAAGTGGCAAGACGGAAGAATTCAAAGACTATGTGCGCGGCTACAACCGCGGAGCAGATCCGGTCAAAACACTGGAGACTGCCCTGGGAGTAAAGCTGGCCGATGTGAAGCAGCGCTACAAGCAATTGTTCGAACACGGCAATTTCGCCATGGTAACCGGCGATATCCCAGCAGGTTTCCGCGAGGCGCAGCCGCAGGTGCAGCTGCTTTCCCAGCAGAGCGCCGTTACCGAGATAGCCGGCTTTCTGGTGATGTCCGGTTACAACGTCGGTGGCTTGGACGACTTGTTGCACTATGCGCACAAGAAGGGTATCTACAGCCATCAACTGACTGCTGTTCAGGCCGACGCCGAAACCCGTCTCGGCAACTTTGACCAGGCGCAGCGGCTGTTGGAGACTATTCCGCCCCAGCAGCGCAAACAATTTTGGTATCAGGGCGTAGACGCCTGGCTCGAACTCACCCGTCAGATACACACACCGGAAAAATCACGCGATCGCGAGTCGCTGAAACGAGCGCGGGATGAGTTCGTCTATCTGGTCAACAATGACTCCGACAACGCATCCCACTGGTATGGCCTTGCGCTGGCAATGGATATGCTGGGTTATCCCCGGGACAAATACGTAGAGATGCTGGAGCAGGCTTATTTTCGCGCACCGCGACAAATTTACATCGCCGAGTGGCTGGCACGGGAACTTTACGAAAAGAAAGACGCCGAGTATTTTACCACCGTTGCACAACCTTTATTGCTGGAGCTGAACGACGAGGAATCCCACCGGCAGATCAAAGCCATGCTGGCAGAGATGCGGGCGCAGCAGGGTCATCGACAGGAAGCTAAAGCATCTGCCCGACTGATACACAAACAAGTGAAAAGCACCGGCAGCTAGGGCGACAATCCAATCGGTGGGGAGCCACGATTGGATTGTCGGATTAGGGCCTGTTCACACTAACTGAGTTGGCCCTAGCAGCCGCATTTTAATCTGCGCTGGCATGGGCCAGGAGCTGGCCCATATCGACACAGCGCTGGTTGTCGTAGCGGCGGTTCTTGAGGGATTTCTCCATCAACGGATTGAGTTGCTCGCCACCTTCCAGAATAGCCGTCAGCTGTTGCACACCCGCCTCACTACAGTTGAGAGGAAACAGATCGGTAAAGGTGCCGATATATTCCGGGCTGGCGGTGGCATTGACGGCGCCAATAGCGGAGATGATCTGCTCGGCATTGTCATCGTACAGTGTGACCTGGGAAGCGGGGAACAAATTGTCGGCTGCATACCTCAGCTGACTCAGCTTGAAATCCTCACGGTGCTCCAGGATATTCTGCAGCCATTTGGCCTTGGCTTCCGGCAGAGGGCGCACGGCCTCCGAGGCAATTGCCTTCAGCTGCGCGCGGTCGGAATTATCCCGGGCCAGCTCGCGATCTATCGCCTGCTGGTAGTCGGAATACAGGTGTGCATTCTGCAGATAAATCAGGTCCCAGCGCCGGTCCGGGTCCAGCGTTAAACCGTCCAGCTTTCGCTCGCCCAACAGCAGGTCCCGGGCGTTGGCCAGTGCCCCGTCGCTTTTCGCTACGTCGGTGAAGGTACCAAACCAGGTTTTCTGGGCGTCGCTGCCCGCCTCGGATTGCTGCAATTGCTGCCAGACGAAGGTTTCAATCGCCAGCTGTAGTTCCTCGCGGCGGCTCTCGTTCATGTCCACCTGATTCAGGTATCTGAAGGTGGAACCCAGATGGCGGGCTACCAGGCGGATAACATTGATATCGCGCTCTGTACCAGCGTTTTCCAGCACAAAATGCAGGTACTGATTCAGCGGCAGTTTCCCATCGTAAAAGCTGTCGTACAGGTTCTGCCACAGCATCAGGCGGGTGAACGGCTTTTCAATATCGTTGATGTGCCGTTTCATATTGTCCACCGAAGTGGAGTCCAGATTTACTTTCACAAACGCCCAGTCGCCCTCGTTGGGATTGAGAATCTGCGGGCAATCGAGACCTTTGGCGGCAGCGACGTCAGTGCTGGCACCGCTATACATCACCGGCAGTATCTCCTTCAACACCATACTCCCGCCCTCCAGGTTGTAGAAGCCGAGTTGAGTGCGCTGCTCGCGCAGGGTCGGATACTCTTCCGGCCCCGTCTGGGTCAGGGTGAGGCCGGCCACCTTGCCGTTGTCACACTGGAACTGTGCGCTCAAGGTGTTCAGGCCCGGCTGGTACAACCACTGCTGCTGCCACTGCTGTAAATCCTTATCGGCAGCCTTGCCCAGGTGGCCCATAAAATCATCCAGTGTGGAATTTCTGTAGGACAGGTCCTTCAGATAATTGCTCACCCCCAGGCGAAATTTCTCCTCCCCCAGGTAATAAGGCAGCTGCTTGAGAATGGAACCACCCTTGCCATAGGTGATACCGTCGAAGTTGGCAAACGCTTCGTCGGTATTGTGCACCGGCAGTTGAATCGCGTGGGTGGTGGGCAACTGATCGGCCCGGTAGGCCCACTGCTTGGTACCCAGGTAGAAGTTTTCCCAGGCATTTTTGAACTCGCTGTTTCTGGCCAGCGACAGGTTGGCCATATAGGTGGCAAAGCTCTCATTCAGCCACAGGTCATCCCACCAGTTCATAGTGACCAGATCGCCGAACCACATATGGGCCATCTCGTGGGCGATAACATTGGCTAGGCGCATACGCTGGGCCTCGGTTTTCTCCCCGCGGGACACATAGGCCTCGTTAAAGGTTACCGCGGCCACATTTTCCATGGCGCCGGCGTTGAAGTCAGGCACAATCACCTGGTCGTACTTGACGAACGGATAATCGATGTCGAAATAGGGCTGAAAGAATTCGAACGACTGCTTGGTAAATTTAAACCAGTCCTCCGGCTTCACATACTCCGCGAGCGTCCGGCGGGCCATCAGGCGTAGCGGAATACCGTCCGCCTCGTCTTCCCAGACCCTGAAGGGCCCCGCGTGCAGGGAAAAAATGTAGGAGGAAAACTTGGCCGATTGGGGAAACTGCCAGAGCTTCTTGTCACCCTTTTCCTCCACTTTCTCCTCGCGCACAGAAGTGATGATGGTCCAGTCTTTCGGCGCCGTCACATCCAGGGTGTAGTGCGCTTTCAGGTTGGGCTGGTCAAAGTGCGGAAACAGGCGGTTGGCATCGTAGGGCTCGAAGTCGGTATACATATAGACATTGCCATCCTCCGGATCCCTAAACCGGTGCAGTCCGGAACCGTCAGTGGAATAGGGATGCTGATAGCGGATGGCAATGGCGTTCTCCCCTGCCCGCAGGTACTCCGGTGCGATGCTGATAAAATAATCGTTGTAAGTGAAGGGCACTTCCCTATCGTTCACGCGGACCGAGTCCACGCTGCCACCGCTGAAATCAACGGTAAGGGGCTGGGTCGGCTTGCCGTTTAACCTGGTATCCGCGATCACCTGGCCGGAAAAGTGATCCCGCTCTGCATCCAGGGTGACCGACAGCCGGTAGTCCACGGACGCCACCTGCTGTTTGCGCAGCTTGGCGTAGTCCTCGGACAGGCCGGGTACCTGCGCGCGAACGACTGTTTCCTGGCCAGCGCCCGGCGCGACCAATTCCTGGTCTGCATCCTGGCCGCAAGCCACGAGAATCGCGCTGCACAGCAGCACCGCAGTAAATTTCCCGTTTCTGTTCATATCCCCCCCAAGCGAATTGCTTATTAGACCCATGAAATTTTAGTGGCAGACGTGTTGCCGGCCCGGCAGCGCATAGTGCCCGGCCCGCAAACCGCCACTTATAACACGTTTGCCGTCTGGGGTAAGGGCATTTATCCCGGCATTGCGGCCGGTTGCCGCCCTTGAGCAGCGGTGTTCATTACAGCGAAAGGGCGAAATGGTGACTGGTGATCGCGAAGCCCTCGCGCAGATAGAAGCGGTGCGCAGCAAAGCGCTCCACCCCGGAATCCAGGTGCAATTGTTCGCAGCCCTGCTCTCTGCCGAAGGCTTTCAGCCAGTCGATAAGGGCTTTGCCGGCGCCGCCTGAACGACAGTCTGCGCTGGTGACCAGGTCGTCCACATAGATGTGTTTCCCCCAGGCCAGCTTGCGGGCGACAACGAAACCGGCAACAGCTATTACCCGATTATTCCGTGTCGCGATAGCGAGCTGGTAACCGGCGCTCATCTGCTGTCTGATCCGTATCAGTATCTGCTCCCGGGTCAGAAAACTGCGCAGTTGCAGCAATACATCGGCCGCCGCCTCCAGTTCCCCATCGCTGGCGACCAGGCCGACCTGCAAAGTATCAACGCAAAGTGAGTCCATGGCTGCTAAGAATCTCCTCAATCAATGCGCGCCAAGTGCTGTCCGGCCGCCAGATGGCGGCCAGTAGTGGCCCGGCATCACTGTCCGGCAGGGCGCGGTAAATACGGTTGTACAAATAAACGAAGGCGGATACGCGCATATTCAGCGCGCAGTGCAGCCAGACCGGCCTGTTTTGGTAGTGGGCCATTACTGCCGCAAACAGCTCAAAGTGCTGTGGGGTTGGCCGGTCGAAAGGTACCGGGATATGGACATAGCCCATACCCAGGCTGGTAACTATATCCCCCTCATTGGGCAGGGCGCCCTCGGAGCTGCTCATGGCCAGGTTGACCACCGCCTGATATCCCTGTTCGGCGATATCGCCGAAATCATTTTCTTCCGGCTGTCCCGAGGTGGCGATCATCTCCGAAACCGGTAAAAAATTACTGATACGGAAATCCACGCGCCCTCCCATACATCGTTATTAACGCTTGCTCTGCAGCGTTTATAACACGCGACGCCAAGCCCATCACATCAGTTGCTGGGAAAGGAGAACTGGGCACCCTCGCGCACGCCGCTGGACGGCCAGCGCTGGGTGATGGTCTTGCGGTTGGTGTAGAAGCGCACACCGTCCGGGCCATAAGCGGACAGGCAGCCAAACAGAGAGCGCTTCCAGCCGCCAAAACTGTGGTAGGACACAGGCACCGGCAAGGGCACATTGATGCCGACCATGCCCACCCGTATATTGTCGCTGAAGTAGCGCGCTGCCTCACCGTCGCGGGTGAAGATACAGGTCCCGTTGCCGTACTCATGCCTGTCGATCATCTGCATGGCCTCAGCCATGCTGTCGACGCGCACCACCAGCAGCACCGGGCCGAAAATCTCCTCTTCGTAACAGGTCATGCCGGGCTTCACATTGTCGATCAGGGTACCGCCGACGAAGAAACCTTTTTCACCACCCGGCAATTTGGGGTTGCGGCCATCCACCACAATGGTGGCACCCTGCTCGGCGGCGCTGGCGATATAGCCGTTCACCTTATCTCTGTGCGCCGCGGTGATCAGTGGACCAAAGTCATTGCTGCTGTCCGTGTAGGCGCCCACTTTCAGCTTGCGCATTTCGCCGCACATTTTCTCAATCAGCGCATCAGCGACCCCGTCGCCGACACACACCGCCACCGAGAGCGCCATGCAGCGCTCACCGGAAGAACCGAAGGCGGCGCCGGTCAGCGCCGCCACGGCATTGTCCATATCCGCATCGGGCAGAAGGATGGCGTGATTCTTTGCCCCACCCAGAGCCTGGCAGCGCTTACCATGGGCGCTGGCCGTTGTGTAGACATGGGCCGCTATAGGCGTAGAGCCGACGAAACTCACCGCTTCCACATCCACCGCGGTCAGCAGGGTATCCACCGCCACCTTGTCGCCGTTCACAACATTCAACACACCGTCCGGCAGTCCCGCCTCCTGCATCAGCTGCGCCAGGTACAGGGCCACGGACGGGTTGCGTTCGGACGGCTTCAACACAAAGGTATTGCCGCAAACAATCGCCAGCGGAAACATCCACAGCGGCACCATGGCGGGAAAATTGAAAGGCGTGATTCCCGCCACAACCCCCAGCGGTTGCATTTCGCTCCAGGAGTCGATGTTGGGACCCACGTTGCGGCTGTGCTCGCCCTTCAAAAGTTGTGGACCGCAGCAGGCGTATTCGACATTCTCGATCCCACGGGTCAGTTCACCCATGGCGTCGTGAGAAATCTTGCCGTGCTCCTCACCAATCATCGCGCAGATCTGCCCGGCGTTCTCCTCCAGCAGTTGCTTGAAGCGAAACATGACCCTGGCGCGCCTGGCAGGGGGCGTGCTGCGCCAGGCGGGGAAGGCGGCCCGGGCGGCGGCAATAGCTTCCTCTACCGTTTCCTCGCTGGCGATGGCCACCTGCCTGATGACCTCTCCGGTAGCCGGGTTGAACAGGTCCTGAGTGCGCTCGGCGGCTTCGCTGAGTTGGCCGTTGATATGGTGTCCCACAATCTTCATGGTCGGATCTCTCCGTTCTTTAAACTGATAAAAACTGATTGAAAATTTCTTGTGCAGCTTTTCCCCGCACTCCCCCGGGCGCACCGGCAGTGCCGAGGGACTCAGCCGGTGGCGACATCCGCAATGGTGTCAGCCAGTGCGCTCACCAGCGTATCTATCTCTTCCGGTTGCGTCACGAAGGGCACGCCCAACTGCACCGTGTCACCGCCGTAGCGCACGTAAAAACCCCTGTCCCACATTTTCATGGCGATCTGAAACGGGCGCAGCAGCGGCTCGCCCGGTGCCGCCTCGATGGTCAGGCCGGCCGCCAGGCCGCAGTTGCGGATATCGGCGACCAGGGGGGCGCCCCGCAGCTGGTGTACGCATTCCTCCAGCACCACCGCTAGTTGTGCGGCGCGGGCGAAGAGGTTTTCCCGCTGCAGAATATCCAGCGTGGCCAGTGCCGCCGCACAGGCCACTGGATGTGCCGAATAGGTATAGCCGTGGGGCAATTCCAGTAAATACTCGCGACCGCCCTGCTCCATAAAGGTGTCATAGATCTCCCGCCTGGCGACCACCGCCCCCATGGGCACGGCGCCGTTGGTCAGCTGCTTGGCGGTGTTGAGGATGTCCGGTGTCACCCCGAAAGCCTCGGCACCGGTAGCCGCGCCCATACGGCCAAAGGCAGTGATCACCTCATCGAAGATCAACAGTATCCCCTGCTCATCGCAGATTTCGCGCAGGCGTTGCAGATAGCCCCTGGGTGGCGGCAGCACACCGGCGGAGCCGGCCATGGGTTCCACAATCACAGCGGCGATATTGGAAGCATCGTGCAGGGCCACCAGCTCCAGCAGCTCCTCCGCCAGGTGTGCCCCCTCTTCCGGCATGCCTTTGCTGAAACGGTTTTCCGGCAGCTGGGTATGGGCCAGGTGATCTGCCTCCACGGCATTGCCGTAGAGCGCGCGGTTGGCGGCAATACCACCGACGCTGATGCCCCCGAAATTGACCCCGTGGTAACCCTTGATGCGGCCGATCAGTTTGGTCTTGGTGGGCATGCCCCGCTTGCGCCAGTAGGCGCGGGCGATCTTTAGTGAAGTCTCCGCCGACTCGGAGCCGGAACCGGTGAAGAAAACACGGTCCAGCCCCTCCGGCATAAACTGGGTGATGCGCTCAGCCAGCTCAAATGCCCCGGGGTGGCCAACCTGGAATGCCGGTGCGTAATCCAGGCTTCGCAGCTGTTGGCCCACCGCTTCGGCGATCTCGATACGGTTGTGACCGGCGCCGCAGGTCCAAAGACCGGACAGGCCATCGAAGATGCGGCGGCCGTCGGCACTGGTGTAGTAGCACCCCTCGGCCGCGGTAACGATGCGCGGATCCCTCTTGAACTGCCGGTTGCCCGTATAGGCCATCCAGTGGGCGTCCAGTTGTGCCTGGGTGAGCCCGGCGAACTTGTCGTTCATTCCCATTCCCCTTCAGATTTGCCCGGAGAACCCGGGTTTGCGCTGAAAGAAAGCACTTTAGGTCAGCATTAAAGTTGCATAAACTGCAGTTTATCGATCTTTAGTTTCATAAAGCCACAACTTACCTATACCGGATACCTGGGGCTGGAGCCGGTGGGAGTGATTCAACGATGGGGCGCAAACAAGCCGCACTGCTTGGCCAGCTGAGCGATATCGACCTGCGCCTGCTCAAGGTCTTCCGGGCGGTGGCGGAAGCCGGCGGCTTCTCCGCCGCCGAGCTGGAACTGAATGTGGGCCGCTCCACCATCAGCCGGCATATCAAGGATCTGGAAGTACGCCTTGGCGTGACCCTGTGCCAGCGCGGCCGCGGCGGATTCTCCCTCACTGACGAAGGGCGGCAGATTTACGCGGCGACACTGCAGTTGCTGGCGGCGCTGGACAGCTTCCGCGGCCGGGTGGCGGATGTGCACCGGCGCATGACCGGGCATATCGCCATCGCCCTGTTCGACAAGACCGCCACCAACCCGGCCGCGCGCATCGGCGAGGCATTGCGCAGATTCGACGATTTGGCACCGGAAGTGAGCCTGGATATCCATATCGAGCCTATCAACGAGATTGAGCGCGGGGTGATGGAAGGCCGCTTTGCGCTGGGGGTGATCCCCGCCCACCGCACCTCACCCAGCCTGGACTACCGGCACCTCTTCTACGAGCAGATGTATCTCTACTGTGGTCACCGCCACCCGCTGTTTGGCAGCAGCGCAATTACCCACGATCAGGTCCGCCGCTGCAAGTATGCCGGCCTCGGCTACCACTCGCCGAATATGGAGGTGGGCAATCGCCTGGGGCTGGAACGGGATATCACCGTCAACGACCAGGAGGCCATAGTCCACTGCCTGCAGTCGGGCCGCTATCTGGGTTATCTGCCGGACCACTACGCCCAAGCCTTTGTGAACAAGGGGGAGATCCGCCCGGTGAGCCCACAGGAATACCACTACCAGTGTGACTTTGTCGCCATCCAGCGGTTATCGCCAAAGCCGTCCCGCATAGTGGCGGCGCTTTGGGATTGCCTGGCAGCGGCACACGGATAGAGGGGTCCTCCTGCTTTTGCCCCTACCCTCTCAACCACTTGGATGGACTCAAGCCATGCCCGCGATCAACGCCTTGACCGACGGCAGCAGACGGCGGCTGACCAGCGGCCGCCAGTCGACCCCATCCAGCTCCACCCGGTAGTGGACGCCATCCCGGTGCAAACCGAGAATAAAGTCCACCGCCACCAGGGCGTTGCGGTGCACCCGCAGCAGCCGCCGGCCGAACTCCGTTTCCAGCTCTTTCAGCGATTCACTCAGGATCGTTTCGCCTCCCGGGTGGTGGGCGACCACATATTTACTGTCGGCGACGAAACAGCGGATTTGCGCCACATCCAATAACTCCACCCGCCGGCGGCTGACCACCTGGATTCGGCTGCGCCCACAAGGGCCCTCTCGGGTCGGCTCCACCAGGCGCCGCTGGGGCCGGTTAAGCTGTTGCACCCTGTCTATGGTGGCGCACAACTGTTCCCCGGACACAGGCTTCAGCAGGTAGCCGGCCGCGGCCGTGGCAAAGGCCGGCAGGGCGAACTGGTCGTGGGCAGTGCAGAAGACAATCGCCGGGGGCGGATCGAATTTAGAAAGCCGGTGCGCCAGATCCAGGCCGCTGTCTCCCGGCATCTCTATGTCCAGCAGGATAAGGTCCGGGGCCAGCGACACTGCCAGCGCCATGGCCTCCCGTGCATCCGCCGCCTCCCCCAGCAGCCGGCACTGCGACACTGACTGCAGCTGGCGGATCAGGCGCGCCCGGGCCAGTGGTTCGTCGTCGACAACCAAAACACCCAGTGGCATCACAATTCTGCCTCCGCGGTTTTCTCCACCGCGCCCATATCCCCGGGGAACAGCAGTTCCACCCGATAGCGGTTGTCGTCGACCAGAGCGCTAAACCGAAAGCGGTTGCCGTAATGCGCCGCCAGACGGTGGCGGATATTCTCGGTGGCGATGCCGTTGGCCTCCGGCCGTTGCGGCCGGGCAACCCCGGCGGGTGGGATCGGATTTTCAACCCTGAGCCGCAGCCGCCCACCGTCGCGGGATATCGTGACCGAGATCTCTCCTCCCTCGTGCAGACGCGCCACACCGTGCAGCACAGCGTTCTCCAACAGTGGCTGCAGCATCATGGACGGCATTCGCAGGCCGTCGAAGTCGCCGTCCAAGCGCCAGCTTTGTCGCAGCCGGGCGCCGAGGCGCAGGGACTCGATTTGCAGATATCGCCTGGCCAATGCCACCTCTTGCTGGACCGGCACCAGACCCGCGTCTGCCAGACTGGCGCGAAACAGCGACGACAGATCTTCCACCAGTCGCTCGGCCCGCTGCGGGTCGACGGCGATCAGGCTGGCGAGGCTGTTCATGCTGTTAAACAGAAAGTGTGGGCGAATGCGCGACTGCAACGCATTGATGCGCGCCTCCAGCTCCGCGCGCTGTTGATTGTGCAGCAGCTGTTGCAGATAGGCGTAGCGCAGTACCACCCCGGCACAGATTGCCCCCAGCAGTACATTGGCTGCCAGACTCCAGTTGTCGAAGGGTTGGCGGCTGATACTCGCCCGCCACCACTCCTGGGCCGACAGTACCGTCACCAGTACCAGCAGCGTCACCGCAAAACTCAACCCGCCCGCCGCCTTGTGGGGCAATCGCGCCAGCAGTGGGCGCAGTTGGCACAGCAACGCCGCCCCAGGCAGGACCACCCACTGTACCGTGAGCGACACGGCCCCCAGGCGCTGCCAGCTGAAGTCCCGCAGCCCCCCCATCGCCAGCACCAGCACCAGGGCCAGCAGTTCCCCGGTCAATACCAGCACCGCCAGGGCGGACACACTGCAGAGATCCGGCAGAAACTGGGCCGGTACAGTTTTTTTGCCGGGACCGCCACCATCGCCGACCCGCTGCTTTATAATGCCCGCCGACCGAGCGGGTTCCGGGTACGTCATACCGCGTCCAGTCTTAATTTGGTTTGTTATCTGTTTTAACCGGCCCTCGAAAGCTGTCTGCGACAATACCGCCATCCATCGCCCTTATCCACCCTGCAACCGGGAAGCACAGTATGAGTAACGACGATTCCTCCAGTGCCAAACCCGCCCCCAAACTGTGGGGCGGCCGCTTTACCGAGGCCACCGATGCGTTCGTAGAGCGCTTCACCGCTTCAGTGACTTTCGACCAGCGCATGGCGCTGGAGGATATACAGGGCTCACTGGCACACGCGCGGATGCTGTCCGAAGTGGGCGTGCTCACCACCGATGAATACCAGCGCATAGCTGCCGGCCTGCATGACATCGCAGGGGAAATCGCCGCCGGCGACTTCCCCTGGGAGCTGGCACTGGAAGATCTGCATATGAATATCGAGGCGCGACTCACGGAGCGCATCGGAGCCACCGGCAAGAAACTGCACACAGGGCGTTCCCGCAACGATCAGGTGGCCACCGACATACGCTTGTGGCTGCGCGGGCGCATCGACGAAATTGCCGAAGAGCTGACCCGCCTGCAGAGCGGCCTGGTGGAACTGGCGCAGCGTGAGGCGGCCACCATCATGCCCGGCTTCACTCACCTGCAATCGGCACAGCCGGTAACTTTCGGCCACCACCTGCTGGCCTGGAACGAAATGCTGCAGCGGGATTACGAGCGGCTACAGGACTGTCGCAAGCGGCTCAACCGCTCGCCTCTGGGTGCCGCCGCCCTGGCCGGCACCAGCTACCCGATCAAGCGCGCCCGCACCGCGGAGCTGCTGGGTTTCGACGCGCCCACGGAAAATTCCCTGGACTCGGTCAGCGACCGGGATTTCGCCATCGAATTCTGTGCCTTTAGCGCCCTGCTGCTCACACACTTGTCCCGCGCCGGCGAGGAGCTGGTACTCTGGGCTTCGAACCAGTTCGACTTTATCGACCTGCCGGACCGCTTCTGCACCGGCTCATCGATTATGCCGCAAAAGAAAAATCCGGACGTGCCGGAGCTAGTGCGCGGCAAGACCGGACGCGTCAACGGCCACCTGATCGCACTCCTGACCCTGATGAAAAGCCAGCCGCTGGCCTACAACAAAGACAACCAGGAGGACAAGGAGCCGCTGTTCGACTCCGCCGACACGGTACTGGACTGCCTGCGCGCCTTTGCCGACATGGTGCCATCACTGCGCGCCAAAAAAGAAAATATGCTGGCCGCCGCCGCCAGGGGTTTTGCCACCGCCACAGACCTCGCCGACTACCTGGTGCGCAAGGGTATCGCCTTTCGCGATGCCCACGAAATCGTCGGCCAGTCGGTGGCCTTTGCTATCGCACAGCAAAAGGATCTGGCGGAACTCAGCCTGGCGCAGCTGCAACAGTTTTCCACCACCATAGACGAGGATGTTTTCGACGTGCTGACCCTGGAGGGGTCTGTAGCGGCGCGGGACCATATTGGCGGCACCGCCCCCAACCAGGTGCGCGCCGCCTGTGAGCGCGCCCGGACGCTGATCGCCGCCCGCTGATACAACCCGGCGGGGGTCAGGGGGCTCACTGAATATTCAGAACAACCGGCTCCCCCTGCTGTTCTGTCAGCACCCGCTGCAGCAGGGTCGGCAGGTCCTCACCCGTGGCCGTGCACTTCCAACCGGTACCGGAGGCGCAGAAGGCCAGGTGGTAGCCGCCGGACCTGGCCGCCACCCAGAGTTCGCGGTTGGCGGACTGGCGCGAGAGAATTACCTGGCTGCCATTCTCCTCCAGTGTGAGTGTGAGCACCGCATCGCTACGCTCGTAATCGATATCCCAACGGCACTCATCGATTGCATCCTCAATCGCGATCAGGGTCTGTTCGATGGCAGTGTCGAATTCGCTTTGACTCATAATTTGTTGCTTCTGTTACGGTGTACTGTGCGGCGTCCGGTAGACCGCTATACTAGCAGGCTTTTCCACCCACCAAGCTGCGGGACTACGCCGATGCCACACCCAGTCTCTTCCGCTCTAGCCGTGATACTTGTCACCGCCGCGCTCAGCGCCTGCGGACAGAAAGGTCCCCTCTATCTGCCCCAGGACGCCGCCGTACCGGCGCAGCCGGCCGGCAGCTCGCCATCGCCGGGAGCCCCCGCAGCGAGCGCGCCCCAACCCGGCGGGGAACAGCAGCCGACCCAGGACGAAACCGATCCGGAGGATACCCGACAAAACGCCGAAGACCGCGAGCCAGTGATAGAAAAATGAGTGAGTTTCACTATAACCACGGCAGTCTGTGGGCCGAACAGGTGCCATTGGAAGAGATTGCCACCCGGTACGGCACCCCCACCTACGTGTACAGCCGCGCACACTTCGAAGCCCGCTATCGGGCCTATGCGGACGCCCTTGGCGACCATCCGGGCCTCGTTTGCTATGCCGTCAAGGCCAACAGCAACCTGGGCATATTATCGCTGCTGGCTCAGCTGGGAGCCGGCTTCGACATAGTTTCCGGCGGCGAGCTGGAGCGCGTGCTGATGGCCGGTGGCGATCCCGCGCGGGTGGTGTTTTCCGGTGTTGGCAAAACAGCGGCGGAAATGCGCCGCGGACTGGAGGTCGGGGTACACTGCTTCAACGTCGAGTCCCGAGCGGAGCTGGAAAGGCTGGAAACTGTCGCCGCCGAGGCCGGTGTGCGTGCCCCTGTCTCGCTGCGGGTCAATCCGGATGTGGACGCCGGAACCCACCCCTATATCTCCACCGGTCTGAAGGAAAACAAATTTGGTATCGCCATCGCCGGTGCCATCGACGTCTACCGGCTGGCCGCTGCTTCTGAGCACCTCGATGTGATCGGTGTCGACTGTCATATCGGCTCGCAACTGACCGAACTCTCCCCCTTCCTGGACGCTCTGGAGCGACTGCTGGCACTGATTGACCAGCTGGCAGAAGAAGGCATTGTATTGCGCCATCTGGATCTGGGCGGCGGGCTGGGCGTGCGCTACCGCAATGAGGAGCCACCTCTGGAGAGCGACTATCTGGCCGCGGTCAAGAAACGTCTCGGCAGCCGTGAGCTGGCGCTGATCATCGAACCGGGCCGCTCCATCGCCGCCAACGGCGGACTCCTGTTGACCCGGGTCGAGTACCTCAAGCGCACCGAGGAACACGACTTCGCCATCGTCGATGCGGCCATGAATGATAATCTGCGCCCGGCCCTGTATCAGGCCTGGCAGAATATCGTCCCGGTATGCCCGGGCAATGGAGAGGAGGCATCCTGGGACATTGTCGGACCCGTGTGCGAAACCGGCGACTTCCTCGGCAAGCGCCGCGAACTGGCGCTGGAGACGGGACAACTGCTGGCGGTGCTGTCCGCCGGCGCCTATGGATTTACCATGAGTTCAAACTACAATTCCCGTCCCCGCGCAGCGGAAATCCTGGTGGACGGCGATCGCTTTTATCAGGTGCGCGCGCGGGAGACACTGGCGGACCTGGTGCGCGGGGAGAGCGCAGCACCGGAAAAAACCTGACAGCAAACCGGGGCCTGCTCGCACTCACTCAGCTGGCCCTGTTGTGATACAAGAAGTGCCAATCGAGACAAGGGGAAAGAAATTTGGTTGCTACAAACAAGCGTTGGCTAATAAACAGTGACGCTTTTTCGGCTAGACCCCAGGAAACCCCATGCGCCTGAAATTCAGCAAGATGCACGGCCTCGGCAATGACTTCGTATTACTCGACGGCATCAGCCAGCGCATCAATTTATCGCGCGATAAGATCCGCCGCCTGGCCGACCGCCGTGCCGGTATCGGTTGTGACCAGGTGCTGGTGGTGGAGGCGCCGCGCAACCCGGATGCGGATTTCCGCTATCGCATCTATAACGCCGATGGCGGTGAAGTGGAAAACTGCGGCAATGGCGCGCGCTGTTTTGCGCGCTTCGTGCGCGAGCGGCGCCTGACCGGCAAAGACCGGCTGGGCGTGGAAACCGCCGCGGGCCTGCTGCACCTCACCCTCCTGGATGACAACAGTGTCAGCGTCAACATGGGCGCGCCTGTTCTGGAGCCGGCCGATATCCCCTTCGCGGCCGAGCATCGCGCCGACACCTACCCCCTGGAAGTGGACGGAGAGGTGTTCACCATCGGTGCCATATCCATGGGTAACCCCCACGCGGTACTGCTGGTCGACGACGTGGAAAAGGCACCGGTCGAAACCCTGGGCCCCAAAATAGAGCGGCATACGCATTTTCCCCAACGCGTAAACGTGGGTTTTTTGCAGATTGAATCCCCTGACCAAGTGCGCCTGCGCGTATTCGAGCGGGGTGTTGGCGAAACCCGCGCCTGCGGTACCGGCGCCTGCGCGGCCGTGGTGTTCGCGCGCCTGTGCGATCTGGTGGACGAAGAGGTCAAGGTCCGCCTGCCCGGCGGTGCCCTGACAATTCACTGGAGCGGACCCGGCCAGGCGGTTACCATGGCGGGGCCCGCAACCACCGTGTACCACGGGCATATCAATCTCTGATCAAGGGCGACAGCACTGCGGCAATGACAGAACAAAGCGACGCCACCCAAAACCGGGATACCCTCACCCCAGACGACGGCAGCGAAAGCCAGCGCGACAAGAAATTGCTGGCGCGGCGGGTGGCTCGCTACCTGGCGCAGAACCCGGAGTTTTTCGCAGAACATATGGAATTGCTGGAAACCATCCAGTTGCCGCGGGAAAACGGCAAAACTGTATCGCTGATGACCCACCAGACCAATCTGCTGCGCGAACGCAATATCGAGATGCGCCAGCGTCTCGACCAGTTGCTGCACCATGCGCGGGAGAATGATCAGCTATTTCTGCATATTCGCCATCTGGTGTTGCAACTGTTGGAAGCCGACAGTGTGGCCTCAGCGGGAGAGGCGCTTTACCGGAGCTTTCGCCAGGATTTCGGCGTGGAGACCGTTGCCCTCACAATCTTTACCCCCCTGCCGGCGGGGCACGGCCCCATCGGCGAGGTAGTCTCCAGCTCGCGCACCACCGCCGAGAGTGCCATCGGCTCCATACTACGCAACGGGCGCACCGTCTGCGGCGTACTGCGCCCGACGGAAACGGAGTTCCTGTTTGCCAGAGATGCCGACTGGATCGCCTCAGCCGCAGTGGTGCCCCTGGCCAACCAGCTGGGCGTCCTGGCGGTGGGATCGAAGGATCCACAACACTACCGCAGCAGCCTCGGCACCCTGTTTCTCACCTATATTGGAGAGGTGTTGGAGCGACTGCTGCCACAGCTGCTGACCCCGGCGTCCCGCTAAAACTGTCCCCACACCGCCCAGTCCACGGATCTTGTGATTACCCTGTCGCCGTTGAAGCCCTGTGGGATTACCCGCGGCAACCACACAGCGAGCCGGGGAGCAGCTATCCGACCGCAGTAAGGTGGTTATCGCTGCTCCACTGCGAGTCTCAAATCGGGCGGCTACCGTATTTTGGCTGGGGTTTGCGGGGCGGATCGGCGGTCACATCCGGGTCGATTTCGCGGATGGCGCCACCACTGGCAAGGAATTGTTCCACATCCTCACTCAACCTGTGTCGGGCCCGCTTGCGGGAAGTGACGCTGCGCTCTTCAGCCGAATCATCGCCACCTTTGTTGTTGCGTGGGTTACTGCTCTGATCATCATTACCATCTTTCATCACTGATACCTTGTCACTACCGCTCCCGCCTTTGGGGAGGTACCTCAATGCCACGCGCCGTCTGTGCAATGGAGTTGCACTGTGTCACCCCGCGCGGCGAATAATATATAGGCGGATTCAGCCGGTAGCGCCAGCGACTCGCCGCGTCTGGCGTAGAGCTTTTTTCATTGATTGCCGCGACGCTTATCGCGCTTGGTTATGCCTGCGGAGGCCACTGCCCATAGACGGAGAAAACAACTCCATCAGTCGCAGCTGTGGTGGGAAAGATTATTCCGAAATGAAAAAACCCCGGACGGGGCTTTGGGAGATTTGGCGTGTCAATACACGCCCGGCCAGTCAGCCTAACAGTGCCGTGTCTACACCGCCTCGCTACCGGTTTCTCCGGTGCGAATTCGAATCACCTCCTCCAGTGCAGTGATAAAGATTTTCCCGTCACCGATCTTGCCGGTTTGTGCCGCCTTGGTGATCGCCTCCACCGCACTGTCCACCATGCTGTCGTCAACTGCCAGCTCCAGTTTTACCTTGGGCAGAAAGTCCACCACATACTCGGCGCCCCGGTAGAGCTCGGTGTGTCCCTTCTGGCGGCCAAAGCCCTTCACTTCCGTCACCGTCATCCCCTGCACACCCACCTCCGAGAGTGCAGTGCGCACATCGTCCAGCTTGAAAGGTTTTACTACCGCAGTAATCAATTTCATTGCGTATCTTTCCCCTGCTCCGGGCTCTCGATTGCGAACCCCGTTGGTTTTGCCGCACCCGGCGACGCCCTTGTCGCCAATGGAGGATTTGTCCGACCTGGCCGGCCAGCGCACTGCCCCAGGCGGACTACTTGCCCATAAACTCCGGATAAGCTTCCATTCCACACTCCAGCAAGTCAACACCTTCTTGCTCCTCGTCCTCACCAACCCGGATACCTGTGACGGTTTTGAGCAGCAGCCACACCACCCAGGAAGCGGCGAATACCCAGCCAAAAATAGTAGCGGCGCCGATTAACTGGGCGGCAAACGAAGCGCTGTCATTGGTAACAGGTACCAGCATCAGCCCCAGCAGGCCAACCACCCCATGCACCGAGATGGCACCCACCGGGTCGTCGATTTTGCGCTTGTCCAGCGCGACAATGGAAAGCACCACCAGCACACCGCCCAAGGCTCCGAACAGGGTCGCCTGTACCGGGGTCGGGGTAGCCGGCTCGGCAGTGATCGCCACCAGCCCGGCCAGGGCACCATTCAATAACATGGTCAGGTCCGCCTTACCGAACAGGATGCGCGCAGTAAGCAGCGCGGCTACGGCGCCACCGCAGGCAGCGGCATTGGTGTTGAGAAATACCGTGGCGACGGAATGAGCGCTGGAGGCATCGCCCAGCTTCAGCACGGATCCGCCATTGAAGCCAAACCACCCCATCCACAGAATAAAAGTGCCCAGAGTGGCCAGCGGCAAATTGGCGCCGGGGATCGCATAGACCTCCCCGTTGCGGCCGTACTTGCCGTTGCGGGCACCCAGCAGCAGCACCCCGGCCAGGGCAGCGGCAGCGCCGGCCATATGCACAATGCCGGAGCCGGCAAAATCCGAGAAACCCAGCTCGCCGAGATTGTAGAGACCAAATACATCCCGGTCTCCCCAGGTCCAGGAACCCTCCAGCGGATAGATAAAACCAGTCAGGACCACGGCGAAGGCCAGGAAGCTCCACAGTTTCATACGTTCCGCCACCGCTCCGGACACTATGGACATAGCGGTCGCCACAAATACCGTCTGAAAAAAGAAATCGGCAGCACCCGAGTAAACCGAATCCCCGGAAAAACCGTTGTTGGCGGACTCCGTCAGCACCTCTTCAATATCAAAAATTTCGATACCGGCCAGCAGCCAGCCACCACCGTACATGATCGCGTATCCACTCAACAGGTACATAATGCAGGCAATGGCGAACAGAGCCACGTTTTTAGTTAAAATTTCAGTGGTGTTCTTCGAGCGCACCAGGCCAGCCTCCAGCATGGCAAAACCGGCTGCCATCCACATAACAAGTGCACCGCACACCAGGAAATAAAACGTATCAATTGCATACTGCAATTGAAAAACTTGACCTTCCATCTTTTGCTCCGTTCAGTCCCCAGAGTGGTAAAACAATTGAATTATTGTGTCGGCCCGATTGCGGGGCCGGTTGGAAAACTTAGATAGCGTCCGCACCGGTCTTGCCGGTGCGGATTCGTACCACCTGCTCCAGGGTAGTAACGAACACCTTGCCATCGCCTATCCTGCCGCTGTGTGCCCCCCGGCCCACAGCGTCCAGCACCCTGTCCAGCTGCGACTCCTGCACGGCTATCTGCAACAGGGTTTTGGGTAGGAAATCCACTACATACTCGGCGCCCCGGTAGAGTTCCGTGTGCCCTTTCTGCCGCCCAAAACCCTTTACCTCGCCCACGGTGATACCCTTGACTCCCGCCTCAGCCAAAGCATCGCGCACAGCACCGAGCTTGAAAGGTTTTATAATTGCCGTAACCAGTTTCATCCGTATTCCCCCCCCAGGTATTTGGCCTCCCCTCGATCCCCCAGCCGTCACCAGCTATAGGTGGCGCCCGCAAGGACCGATGGCTCGCACCAATCCAGTCCATAACACTCACGGTCGCTGATATCGGTTCCAGCCAGTGACGCGCTCAGGCTCAGGCCGCCGAAGGCCCGACTCAGCGTTAAGGAATAATCCACATAAGAGTCCGCCTCGAACAGGAATCCCTCCTCCTCGAACAGATTGGCCCCCAGATGGAAATCCAGGCTCAGGGCAGCAGGCAGCTCAAAGCCAAATTCGCCGTAGGCGTAGAGAAATTTGCCGGTACCGGCCCAGTAGTCATCGGAGTAGGCGGCACCCAGGGTCAGGTTGGAAATGGTGATGCTGCCGTAGATCTCCTGGTAATCCTCGTCCCGGTCGCTGCCGTGATAGGCGTAGTAGATATAACCCAGGTCGTAGCCCACACCCGTGCTGAATTCACCGGTGTAACCACCGTAAAAATCCTGCTCATAGTCGGTCTCATCGCCGCCCCAGGCGAAATCCACCTGGGACGCCCAGGTACCCAGGTAAAAGCCGTTTTCCAGCTCCAGGTCGGCACCGCCCTGAATGGCTGCACCGCCATCGGTCTGCGATACACCACGGAACTTGTAATCCGTCACCAGCCCCAGGTTGGCGCTGACGGAAATACCGCTTTCGGCAGCGGTTGCAGTGGCGGATACCCCTGTAGTCAGGATCGCTGCCGCCAGTGCAACAGCGGCTTTTTTTATCGTGTGTGCCACTTTGGTTCTCCTCCATCTCTGAGATTGCGGTAACTTTTTTACGTTTACAGCCGGCTTCAGCTCGGGGGTCGGCCACGGGCATATCGCCCTAGGGCCTGTTAACACTAATTAGCCGGTCAGCGATCAATGAAAAGTTGATGAAGAACTTAAAAACGACATCCAACTTATCAAATCGACTAAATATTCTTCGGAAACCTTTCAAGCGGCGAAACAGACGCTCTACTTCATTT
>NZ_JBFLAB010000032.1:0-47244 GCF_040742695.1 Microbulbifer discodermiae
AGGAACAGTTCGCGCCGTGTTTTGCGTTTCTTGATAGTGTATTCGGCTTCGGCGAAGGTCAGTTGGCTCATGATTGAATCTGTGTATGTTGGAAATGGGGTAAATTATGCCAGACTGGAGCAGTTTTTCAGAGGTTCCCTAGAAGACAACAGTGTCAAACATACCTTACTGGTTGACAAAGAATTTCGTTGGGGTGATAGAATATCGACGCGCCATTTTACTAATTCACTGACGGTTTATACTAACCACGGCAACCCGTCAGATAGCACTACCCAAATGGGAGATCTGTCTATTAACGGAAATTTTACTGGAAAATTATATGCGCCTTACGCTAAAGTGGTTCTTGGAAATGGAAAAATATTTAAGGGCTGCCTCTTTGCAAAAAATATTGAGTTACACCAAGATTCCGAAATCACAGGAACTAATGTAGAAACTAAAAGGGTCTGTGAGTGTAGGATCATTGAACCTGTTAATAATGGAATTTAATAATTAAATGAGTATGTGTAATTCTCTACTCATATACAATACTTGAAATGAGAATATGGGTAGAGAATTATACCATTTGTTTGAGGTTTAAAATAATCCGATCAAAATACAATGAAATTTACTCTATTCCATAATTACGTATTAATTTTATATTAAGCTCATGTTTATCAATCACAGATAAACTTAATCTGATTATATTTTAAATATAGTTTGGTGAGCTTCGTGTCTTTATTTTATACAAAAATGGTTTTAATGAAACTTCAAAAAAAGAATACTGTTTAGTGCTGAGCTTTTTGTAATTTTTCACGGCGAGCTTTATTACAAATCTAAATGCCCACTGTATTTTTTGAATTAATCCTAGATTATATCATAAATAAGTAGAGATTTTTCACTCTAACCAGTCGAAGTTCAAATAAATCAATTTAGTTTTAGTGCCAGTTTATTTACTACGTTTATAGCATCTTTAATTTATAGCAATGACTATTTTTGATTAAACTTTTCTTATTTAAAATAAGGCATAAAAATTTAACATTTATGGATGTTTAAATTTGCATAAATTCTTTTCAAACATATTTTAATAGATTTGGAAATATTTACATTTTTTCCGATCCATTGTTACACATTCTATCTCAGAAATCTATTGAAAATTTCATGGCATCAACAAAAATGTATCGCACGTAAATTCAATACATGCTGATGATAGCACGAGTATCCGACCATACTTCATAAATTCGAATTATTCTACATAAAAATAATAGTTTGAATAGTGGCTGACAAGCAATATATTTTTCTATTTCATGAAAACTTACACTGAAATATTTTTTTATTTTTGCATTTCGAGACACTTCTTTACGAAAGTTCTTCTATAATTAATAGACAGTTTCTGATGTATATACATTTAAATTTGAGAATGAATAAAAATTTTTATGCAATAAAGTATGTGTCACTTTATTATTTTTGTTTACCTAAATGCTCCGGACAATATTTTTATGGATTGTATTATTTATTAACAGTTACTGATTTATTATGCCGTAATTTTTATCGCCTATGCACAGATCGATACTTCTTTTAATTGCGATCACAGCGCTAAATTTTTCACTTTTTTTTGTATAAAAGAATGAGAAAAAGGAATTCCCATTGTTCTGACTTAGAGGAGAGATTCTGTATTTATCTAATGAACTGTAAAAACTTACTGGTCGTTGTTAGATCCGTGTTTAGAAATTGACTTGGATAAGGATGAGTCCTCTCTTCATACCAAAATGGAATTGGATTTGGACGACAACTAGGTCATTTGACTTGTTAGATATTTTGGCTTCGCTCTCAAGAGATAATTGATTTTGGAAGACAGGCTAGCCATCTGATGTAGGAGAGAACCATGAAACTCGATGCTATTCTAGGGAATAGTGATGGCAGATATAATGTCAACTCTGCTCCGTCCATAGATTTCGTGGAATTGGTAAAACTGAGAGAGCAAATGCTGTATTTTGCCACCTTAGACTTAGTGGACTCAGACCTAGCTGAGGATGCAGTACAGGAGGCTTTTATGACCGTATTGGAGGCTACGCTTTTCTTTGATGACTATGTTGCCCTAAAGGCCCGGATATTTCCAATCCTAAAAAGTAAGATTACTAGCTTGCTAAACCAACGAGGCCATTATATCGCTTTCGATAGCCTACGAAGTGTTGATTTAGAGGATGACGAGATCAATGAGCCATTTGATCAGCAGGACCACTGGCAAATTGAGGTATGCCCACCAAGATGGCAAGATCCACAAACCGTTGCTAGCAATAGGGATTTTTGGACTGTCTTCGGGATCTGTCTTAATCGTCTACCTGAACGTCAGGCTATGGTATTTATGATGCGGGAATTTATTGAGCTAGAGAATTGGGAGATCTGCGCCGCGGCGGACATCACTTTGAACAACTTGAATGTTATTCTACATCGGGCCAAGTTGCGTTTACGTAAGTACCTAGAAAGCAAATGGTTTATTTAACGATAAAAAATAGAGGAATGGCAATTATATGAATCTTGCCTGAAGCTAACTAAATTAATTATTTTTAGAGCTGGCTACTCGAAGGTACCTAGTTCCAGGTCTTTATCGAGGGCAATACTTTACATCTCAGGCTGCCAAGTAAAACTCCTATTTTTTAAAACGGTCTCCGGCTTGGACATAGTTTCGAAAAATATACTCGCGGACGACCGTAAGCTTCCCCTATAAGTAGACAGTGTCAAACTTAGCGCATTCTGACAAACTATGGTCAGGAGGCCGGCATGAAGAAATCACAGTACTCGGACAACCAGATTGTCTCGATCCTCAAGGAGGCCGAGGCGGGGATGAAGGTGAAGGAGCTTACAGTATCAGCTCCCCCACCTACTATGCGTGGAAGACAAAATTCGGTGGTCTGGATGTGTCGCAACTAAAGCGTATCCGGAAGCTGGAGGCAGAAAATGCCAGGCTGAAGCGTATGTACGTCGACAAGGCCATGGAAGCGGAAGCCATGCGGGATCTGATCGAAAAAAAGCTCTGAAGCCGATCGAGAAGCGTGATGCCGTAGCGCACTTGGTTAAGGCGCACGGGCTATCCAAACGCAAAGCCGCCCGCTGTATTGGGCTATCGCGATCGGCCCTGTATCAGCCGTTGGTGGACTGGTATGAACGAGATCGGGACGTGATCGAGCCTCTGTTAAAGCTGGCGGAGCAATGTCCGGGGCTCGGTTTCTGGAAGCTGTTCGACCGGTTGCGGCGCCAAGGTTGTACCGCCAACCACAAACGCGTTGGGCGTATATACCGGGAATTTAAGCTCAATAGGCGTCGTCGCACCAAGAAGCGGCTACCGGTGAGGAAGCCTCAACTGTTGGTTGCACCCCAGCAGCCTAATCAGGTCTGGTCCGCCGACTTCATGAGTGATGCAGTTTATCGAGGCCCAAGATTCCGCACCTTCAACATCGTTGATGAGTTTAACCGAGAATGTCTGGCCATTGAAATTGATACGTCACTGCCCAGTGCGCGGCTAGTCAGAGTCTTCGAACAGCTCAAGGAAGAACGCGGGTTGCCGGACATGCTGAGAACAGACAACGGCCCGGAATTTCTTGGACAGGTATTTACCGACTGGTGTCGGGAGCATGGCATTCTCATCGATTACATCGAGCCGGGCAAACTGAACCAGAATGCATTCATCGAATGGTTCAATCGCAGCTACCGAACCGAGGTCTTAGATGCGCACCTGTTCGAAAACCTCCGCCAGGCAAGGGAGGTGACATGGAACTGGCAGCTGGAATACAACGAAGAGCGTGATCACGATTCGCTCGATGGGCTCACACCCGCCGAGTTTTACCAACGAGCAGAAAGCTCTAGTTTTGAGTTGTCCACTTGACAGGGAAGCTTACGATTTATGGTTGAGAGACCAATCAAATGGGGGCAGGCCGAGTTGCCAAACCATTAGTATGCTTAAGTTTCGCCAAGGCACTGAAGTGTTCATTACCTGTTTCTAAATACTACATTTCAAAAGTGGACATCGAATTGGGTTAATGCAGTTAAAGGAAAAATAGATGATTATGTTGAGGTATGAATCAATTACCAGTATATTATATGCATATACATAGGAATTACATATAGAAATATTTATTTCTTAGACTTTATTCATTTCCTCAAATAAAGGTTATTTCTAGCCCAAAAAGCAAGTTCTACTCACCTCGATTTTCTTCAATGGCTTAATTTATTAAATGCAAACCAGAAAATTTTTGTTTTGTGATCTATGTCTTGTTTTAGCTTTGCATGACTTTCTATTAATTAGTACTTTAAGGTTGTAAAAGTTATTAATAGAGAATAAGACATGTTTACTAAAAAAAGGCTTTCGATCACGATCGCTACAGCTGTTAATTTTGTTAATCCTTCACTGGTCGCACAAACCCTACAGCAGGAAAACGTGTCAATACCAGAGCAGACTACAGAGATAAAAGCTGGAGCTCTGGAAGAAGTCTACGTAACAGGCAGCCGTATCAAGCGAGGGAATATAGAGAGCGCCAGTCCGATTAATACAATCCGAGCGGATGATATCAAGTTGACCGGCAATATTAATCTGGGTGACTTTTTGAATGAATTGCCTGCTTTTCGATCAACTTTTTCTAATAGCAATTCTGGTCGTTTTATCGGCACTGTTGGCTTAAATTTACTGGACCTACGGGGTTTGGGAACGGCTCGTACCCTGGTATTACAGGATGGGCGTCGCCATATCAGCTCTGCTATCGGCACCTCGGCTGTGGATATCAATACCATTCCCGAAGATCTTTTGTTGAGGGTAGATACCGTCACGGGGGGGCAGTCCGCAGTCTATGGTGCCGACGCAGTAACCGGTGTAGTCAATTTTATCACTCGGGATGACTTCGAGGGAATGAAAGTAAATCTTCACCGGATGGAGCCGGAAAGAAGTGGTGGTGAGGCAACCGAGTTGAGTGTGACTTGGGGTTCCAACCTGTTCGAAGGGCGTGGTAACTTTGCAGTCAGTGCTCAGCGCTCGGAAACCAGTCAGGTTTTTGGTAGAGATCGGCCTTGGATTGTCGATGCTCCAGGCTATCAGCTAAACGTCGAAAACACGGGTCCCAACGATGGTATTCCCGATGAGCTATTGGTATTTAATACTACTAATAACCTATTAAGCGAAAATGGCGTTATCTGGGGTGAGGACCAGGTTTCCAGAGCGCTTGGGTTTCCCGCTGACTTTATTTCGCTATTAGGTCTTCCCGGTGGTCCCTACAGCTTTACTGATGATGGTCAGTTTATCACCTTTGATTCTGGTATGTTTCCGCCAGGCGATACGACTTCCATCGGCGGCGATGGACTGAATTTCGCCAGTTCCACCCAGCTCTATCCGGAATTGGAGTCTAACAATATCTTTGCCAAGGGGCACTTTGACCTGAGTAATGGTGTACGCTTATTTGCGGAAGCAAAGTACAGCCAGACAAAGGCGGAGAGTTTTGGTCAACCTACGTTCGATTTTTTTGGTGACTTGGAAATCTCCTCGGACAATGCTTATTTGCCTTCACAATTGAGTCGTTTGCTGAAAGATAATGGTTTGGATAGTTTTTCTTACAATCGTTTTCACAGTGATTTAGGACTACGTGGTGATTTAGCAGATCGCAAAATACAACGCTATGTCACGGGTATGAATGGTGAATTTACCAATAACTGGAGCTACGAGGTTTCCGCAGTATATGGTAAATATCAGGGACAAGTTGATTTCCTTAACAACCGCCACAATTCTAGGTTTTTCGATGCAGTAGATGCAGTTCTAGATCATGCAAGCGGTGAGATAGTCTGTCGCAGTACCTCAGCTCGTGCCAAGGGCTGCCAACCGATCAATTTGTTTGGTTACCAGCTCAATAATGAGGGCGTCACTAATTATTTTATGCTGCAAAATACTAGTTCCTATGAATCTATGACCCAAAAAACACTTTCGGCCAGTACAAATGGTGATCTGCTCCACTTGCCTGCTGGCGGCGTGTCGACAGCTTTTGGATTGGAGTATCGTAAAGAGACTTCTTCGGTTGATTATGATCAAGTTATCAAGGATGGAGAAACTTTTCTTAATGCACTTGCCGCTTCCAGAGGAGAATATGATGTCTCCGAGGTTTATATAGAGTTTTCTATTCCATTGTTGGCTGGACTCCCGGGAATAGATGACTTAACCCTTGACAGCTCCGCGCGATTATCCGACTACAGCACGGTAGGCAATACCACGACCTGGGGAGCCTCCTTGTATTGGATAATGGCACCGGATATACGATTGCGCGCTACCACATCAGAATCCGTGCGGGCGCCGAATATCAGTGAATTGTTCGACCCTTTGGGACAAAACTTTTTCCCAGTGGACGACCCTTGTAGTAGAGAGAACTTGGACAATGGCCAGGATCCCGCGCAGAGGACAACTAATTGTCGCGCTTTAGGTGTACCGGAAGGTTTTAATTCTGTAGTTGATGACTCCACCGTCACGGGTTTTAGCGGCGGAAATCCCAAGTTGCAGGAGGAAACTGCTAAAAGCTACACTTATGGCTTGGTTTTCAATCCACAGTTTGCGCCAGATTTGACGGTGACTGTGGACTATTGGGATATCGAAATTACCGACGCCATCTCTGCAGTTTCCGGACAAAACCTCCTCGATCGCTGTGTAGATAGTGCCAACATTGACAATGTATTTTGTCCGCTGGTACCACGGGATACCAGTGGTGAGCTTATTTCCATTACCTCAACGGCTTTGAATATTGCCCGACTGACTGCCAGGGGAGTTGACTATCAGGTAAATTATGACCTGGACTTCTCCAGCTTGCTAGGTAATACCACCAATGATTGGGGTACATTCAAATTCAGTCTTATCGGCACTAAATTACTGGAACGCAATGACTATCCGTTTGAGGATGATCCGAACGACCCAGATGAAATTGCTGGAGAATTGGGAGATCCAATTCACAATTTGACTACTAATCTCACCTATCGCCGTGGTGGCATGCTATTAAACTGGCGTAGCCGCTATCTTGATGATATGTCACTAATCGATTTGGGTGATCGAACAGATCTACAAAGCCCTTATAGAACCGGATCGGTTAATTATAACGATTTACAGGCTCGTTACAATTTTGGAAAATTAGAAATCTATTCTGGTATAAATAACCTAGAAAATGTCGCGCCTCCTGTAGGGCTGTCCGGCGTTGGTGGCGGTTCTGGTATATACACTACACTTGGTCGTAGTTTCTATCTGGGAGTTAATTATTCCCTTTAACGGATTAATACAATTCCTTGAGTAATTTTCTAGCTAGGTTTGCGGTACATATTCGTAAATATTACACTAGAATCGAGACGATAGTATGCTTGATATAACAGTTCCCACTGCCATTTTATGGACTGAGGATTGCTAGTGCTTTGTTGACGCTATTATGCACAAGAGAGAGGTAGAATTTAAAATACAAAATACTTGATAAACTAAAATTTTCTAGAAATTTGACGTTACTGAGTTTCCACTTTATTTATGTGAACATAATTTAAATTTAGAATATTTTATTAGGCTGTAATTAACTATCCAGTTTGTTATAGCTTTCCAACCGTGTGGAATGAGTAATTTTTCAGATTACGGAATTCAATACTCCGTATTAGAAATTCTTCTATGTCAATAATACTATGTTTATTAAAGAATCCTTGGTCAAAGGGTATTGATCTTATGGAGATCAGAGAATAGCACGGGAAAAACCATTAAGCCTAATGCAGGCAGAGAGTTGGAGTATTTATATCATGACAATTGATATACTTTTTAGAAAAAATTTACGTCAGATTATATCGATCCTCATAGCCATTTTTTTTACGAGTGTTTCCATTGCTTCTAATGCGACAGAAGCGATTAACAATCGCATTATCATCAAGTTCAAGGACACTCAAGCAATGGTATCAGCCGACAGTACGGTCAAGGCAACGGAGTTGACTGTATCACAAATGGCCGGCAATGACCTCAAATATTTACGTAGTTTAGCGATTGGAGCACAGCTATATCAGCTCTCCAGTGGGCAAGATGAGTCGGAAATTACGGCTACACTCGATCGTCTAAATCAGGACCCAAGTGTAGAGTACGCGGAAATGGATCGTAGGATGTATCACATGTCAATGCCCAATGACCCAAGATATAGTGAACAGTGGCATTATTTCGAGTCTATCGCTGGTATAAATCTGCATGCTGCCTGGGATGTCACTCAGGGCGAGGGCTCTGTTGTGGCGGTAATCGATACGGGCTTCACCGATCATTCGGACTTAACTAGCAACATGCTACTTGGATACGATATGATCTCTGATCCCGATACCGCTCAGGACGGTGACGGTCGTGATAATGATGCTCACGACAACGGTGATTGGCAACCGCCATTAACCTGCCCTACGGATCCAGCAAGCAGAAATAGCAGTTGGCATGGCACCCATGTGGCTGGGACTATCGCTGCGGTAACTAATAATGGCATTGGCGTGGCTGGGGTCGCCTACAAAGCCAAGATTTTACCAGTTCGAGTACTGGGCCGCTGCGGTGGTTCCGTCTCTGATATCGCCGATGCAATTATCTGGAGTGCTGGAGGGGCAGTCAATGGAGTGCCAGCCAACGACCACCCAGCTCAGGTACTGAATCTAAGTCTGGGCGGAGGGGGTGCTTGTGGCAGTACCTTTCAAGATGCTATCGACACGGCAAGGAGTCTTGGAGCTACGATCATAGTGGCTGCTGGCAATGATAACGAAGATGCGGCCGACTCCAGTCCGGCAAATTGCACAGGTGTTGTCACAGTTGCTGCAGTGGACCGTGAAGGGAATCGCGCAGTTTATTCTAACTATGGTAACTCGGTGGATGTGGCAGCTCCCGGTGGCGAAACTAATATAGCCGGGAATGGCGTACTGTCGACTTTAAATAGTGGGACACAGGAACCGGGAAATGAAAGCTACGCCTTCTATCAGGGTACGAGTATGGCTACGCCACATGTGGCCGGTATCGCAGCTCTGCTATATGCGGTTGATCCCGATATTACTCCTGACGAAGTAGAGTCAACCTTGGTTAACAATACGCGGCCCTTCCCTGGCAGTTGCAGCCTGTGCGGTTCTGGTATTGTAGACGCTTCAGCTGCGATAAATGCGGCCTCCGTTGGTGTTACTCCTAATGATAATTCACTGGAAAATGGTGTGGCGAGAGTCGACCTGTCTGCGAGTGTTGAGGAAGAGCTGCTATTTACTTTGGAGGTTCCTGCGAACGCCTCCAACCTCCAGTTTAGAACCACCGGCAGCAATGGGGATGCAGATCTATATGTAAAATTCGGTTCGAGTCCAACCACCCAGGATAATGACTGCAAGTCAACTTCATCTACGAGTAACGAAATTTGTTCCATTGCCAATACGCAAGCTGGGACTTACTATGTCGTAGTACGTGCTTACAGAAATTTTTCGGAGCTAAGATTGACAGGTAGTTTCGATATAGCCCCGTTGAACTCGGATGATGGCCTACTGGAAAATGGCGTGTCCAGGCCTAATCTGTCTGCCAATGCTGAGGAAGAACTGCTCTTCACTCTGGAAGTGCCCTCAAACGCCTCCAATCTTCGGTTTCAGACCACCGGCAACAACGGGGATGCTGATCTATACGTGAAGTTTGGTTCCAGTCCGACCATTCAGGATAGCGACTGCAAATCAGACTCTTCTACCAGTAACGAAATCTGCTCCATTTCCAATGTGCAGGCCGGGACCTATTACGTACTGGTTCACGCCTATAGTAGCTTTAATGGACTAAGCCTGACCGCCAGTTACTCGGAAAACTTCAGTGAAGGCGACCTTTACGGTAGCGAGGGTAGTTTTGTTAATTACACACTACAAATTGGCACCGGTAAGTCGTCTTTGGCTGTTCAGCTTAGTGGCGGTGCAGGTGATTCAGATCTTTACTTACGCCACGGGAATGCCCCCACATTATCAATTTCTGACTGCAATTCCCGCAATCCGAGGAACTACGAAGTTTGCACTATTGCCAATCCAGAATCAGGCACCTGGTATCTAGGCATTTATGGCTACAGCGATTATTCCGGAGTCGACCTGGATGTGCAGGTAAACCCTTGAGTATGCCAAATAGGTAAGGAGTATCCTGTTTTATCGCAACAGAGTGCGGGCTCATTGCCCGCCCCGATTTTCCTGTATCAGATAAATGAAAAAACTTCTAATTCACTTAGTTCCCATTTATCTATTGCTATGCAAAAATAGAAGATAGACCCCTTTGTATATTTTTTATAGGATTTATATCGCGATGCAAGGGTGAGCAGTAATAAGACACTTGGCTTGAAACCGCGTTTATAAAATTCCTGGTTATCTAAAAAGATAGCCGAAATCAATTCTGATCAAACCAATGACGAGTACGATTGGAAAAAGCTACTAGCGTAAGCATAACTGGCACCTCTACCAAAACGCCTACGACTGTCGCGAGTGCTGCGCCTGAATTAAGACCAAAAAGTGCGATGGCCACGGCCACAGCAAGTTCGAAGAAGTTGGAAGTCCCTATCATACAAGCGGGGGCCGCAATGTTGTGAGGAAGATTCATTAATTTAGCAGCCCCATAGCTAATTGCAAAAATTCCGTAAGTTTGAATCAATAGAGGAACGGCAATAAGAGCAATCACTACAGGCTGTGATAAAATAGCATCTGCTTGCAATCCGAAAAGCAGTATTAGAGTAGCAAGAAGACCAGTAACTGAAATAGGTTTGAGTCGATGAATAAAATGATGAAACCGCACATGGTTGTTTGGGCTATCCAACAAACTACGGGTAATAATTCCCCCAATCAGGGGGATTACAACGTAAAGCAAAACCGACAGGATCAATGTATTCCACGGAACTGCAATATCGGTAACGCCTAAAAGAAATCCTGCTATGGGTGCAAATGCAAAAATCAGTATGATATCGTTTATAGAAACCTGCACTAAAGTATAGTTCGCATCCCCCTCGGTTAGATGGCTCCAGACAAATACCATAGCAGTACAGGGAGCGACTCCTAATAAAATCATACCGGCGATATACTCTGTCGCAGTCTGGGGATCGACAAAGTCAGAGAAGATGACGCGAAAGAACAGCCATCCTAAAGCCGCCATACTAAAGGGTTTCACCAGCCAGTTAATGAATAGTGTCAAGAATAAGACTTTCGGCTTTTTGCCAATATCTTTAATCGAGAAAAAGTCAATCTGAATCATCATAGGGTAAATCATCACCCAGATGAGTACTGCGACTATGAGGTTAACATTGGCATATTCAATTGCGGCTATTGTCTGGAAAATTCCTGGAAAAATTGACCCGAGGACGACTCCCAATAATATACACAAAATAACCCATATTGACAGATATCGTTCGAATGGGCCCATTGACGCTTGTGACTGCCCGCTCACAATAACTCCCTTTCTATTTTTTCCTTGAGGGAGGTGAAGGTATTTTCAAAGGCAATATCGATCTCATTTGTTGTGCCTTCTACTTTGTCCGGGTCAGGCGTATTCCAATTCAGTTTTTCGTGTTTGCCGAAAAATATAGGGCAGGGCTTATTGTCAATTTGCTCACAAACGGAAATAACCACATCAAACTGCACGCCTCGAAGTTCATCCCAGGACTTGCTGTGCAGTAGTTCTGTACTAATCCCGTGACGTCTCAATATTTCTATAGACTTTGGGTGTACATTTTCGACAGGTTCACTGCCGGCGCTTCTGGCGAAATATTTTCCTGCAGCAAGGACGTTGAAAAGTGCTTCCGCTATAATCGAACGGCACGAGTTGCCTGTGCATAGAACGAGCACATTTTTCATAGATCGATATAGCTCATTGATTTTGATAAAGAATCACAGAAATATTACTGCGCCGTGAGTGCTTGATTACAGCAGGCCTTTGATTCCGAAGCGCTGGAAGCCGAGAAATATTGTATATCCTTCAAAGTTTGATAGGCTTCCCAGGGAATTCCAGCAGGGTCAATGACCCAGGACTTGTCTGAGCGAGCGTAGCAGCAGTTGGTTTCACCCTCATTAAACAAGGATATATCCGCTTCTTTTATCCTTTCCCGTACTGACTCCAGTTCGGACCCGTTGTCGACCTGTATTCCTAGATGATTTACCCCTTTTTTAACCCGGGTTGAAATTGCCAGGTTAATGGTAGGGTCGTCAAGCATCCACTTGGCATAATCAGGTTTAACTTTTACAGGTTTAGTGTTGAAAAGGGCACTATAGAATTTAATGCTCTTGCAAAGATTCTCTACGCCGATATGTATATGCAGACGTTTCATGGGCATACCTTTTACTTCGCTTGTGGTTCACAGCAATAGCCGGCCAGTTCAATAATTGAGCATCCTTTTCGCTTATCTTCGCGGATGCTGGCAACTTCAAGGTTGCAGCAGTCTTTGACTATAAATCCGATTAAGTCCCGGATTGCATCGTAATTTGCGGAATAAATCACTGACCGGCCTTCCTTGCGTGACGATATAAGGCCTGCAGTGGAAAGGTGATTTAAGTGGAAGGACATAGTGTTGTGCGGAGTGTTCAGCTTTTTGCTCAGTGCTCCTGCAGCCAGGCCTGCTGGACCAGCTTGCACAAGCAAACGGAATGCTCTGAGTCGTGTTTCCTGAGAGAGGGCGTCGAATATGAGAATGCTATTTTGTATGTCCATATGTCCAGACTAATAGACTAATTTTGTTATGTCAATATAAGTCGACATAATTTTCCTAAATATCTGTAAAGCGCGTTAGTAGGTCGAGTTTAGAGGCAACTTTTGGAAAATTTATGACCGGAAATTTTATTTGGTCATAAATTGTGAAGTCTGGTCTAAGGGTCGCCTTCAAGTGCACAATCTGGGAATGGAGTTTCTGTCGTTGGTAAAACTACCAGGGGTGAGTCCGTCATTTGAGGTAGGTTGCGCCCCCGGAGGGGCGTCTGATGCCAGTGGACCTTCAAGTATCGGAGTGCCAGGCGAAGAGCGCTGTCCACATCATGGACAGCCCGAATTGTATAAGGCCAGGAAATGATCCGTATCATCACTGTCCAGTGTTCCGTATGGATAGGCATAATCCGCTTGAGGATCTCCTGACTGATGCAAAGCCATATAGGCACTTACATCATAGAAGTTTAAAGCGCCATCGCTATTGAGGTCATACGGACAGGTCGAAACTGCCCGGACTATATTGGTATTGATGCCAGGGCTGATGCTTATGCGGGAAATGTTGTCGCTGAGCAGAAACAGATCACCATATTGCGCGGTCTTGTTTGCAGGATTTCCAGAACCAGCGCCAAGCACATCCCCAGCATGCAACAATTCATTTGTTGAACGATCATAGCGAAGAATCGCCACTTTGGATCCCTGCGAGTAGGCAACAACAGTATCCTTGAACAATGAAACACCCATACCGAGTTTGCTCCCAGAAAAGTCAGGCCGATTCCATATAGTTGTTTGCTCCCACTCCATTAACGCGGGGTCATACTCATACATTGCCAGCCCACCAATCTCATTGTGGCCAGGTAGCGTATATTTTTTAATACCAACTACTGCGACGCCATCAGATACAGAAATCGAGGTGCTTGCAGAATTTCCAGAACTGGCCCCATTTGGAAGATTCAGCCTCAGCCCCTGAGAGAAGTGATATTTTGCTGTAATTGAATCCCACTTATACACAAATATTCCCGGCTGACCCACCGTTATCAACCAGAGACCATCTACGGCAAAATCCCTTGCACGCTCCAGATCGAATCCGATACCAGTCCTTGAATCAATCGGAGGGATTCCCTCAAATCCAAGTGAGGGGAAAGGCGAGCAATCGCCCACACTGTCCACAGGATCACCATTGGGTGGGATGCCATAATTGGCTTCATGCGGAAGGAAGGGTAATTCAATTGTCTGCGAAAGTTCAAATTTCCCGGTTTGCGAGGAAATTTCATAGACTTCAATCGAGCTGCTAATATTTTCGCAATGGCCAGTTCCTATTGGCCCTCCCGGCGCCGGACGCGGATCAGAATATCCAGGGCGAAAATTTCTCAGGGAACTGACCAGCAGTCGATTTTCGTGGAAAAAAACATTGTGCCCATACCGCTCACCATTTACAGGTTGCCTGTCGTATATCACCTGATCTAAAGTCCAAGCATTTGAAGCCGATTTTGGGCGCGTGTATACAAAAACAGCCCCTGTCTCATCTTTGTCGCCATAGCCGACCAAATTGTCCTGTACAAACCCTGGGGTTTTACTTGTCACATCATTCACATGCGGATAGTAAGGGGATCCCACTACCATTGTGTTGCCATTGATTGCCACTGTCCAACCAAACTGGTCATCAGGTTCGACCAGAGAAACTCCAGATGTTCCCACTACCGAATCATTCAGTCGCGCTACCAAATTAAACTCCTGGCCAGTACCCGAAGTATTTTTTCGATAAATTAGCAACTCTCCAGGGATCAACGGATCCTGTCCAGTTGGTGCAGTGTTGTAGTCAATCTTGTTTGTTCGGCCAATCACAAAAGTATCCCCATCCGTTGCAAGACCCTTGGCGCCATCAAACTGTTGGTCTGTAAAGGTGGGGTCAAAAACAGCACGAATATCTGCTGCTCCATTAATCTCAAATTTAACCGGTATTACAGGTTGAGCATTCGCCTCAAAAATTACAATGCCAATTGCCATCAATAAGCAATAACCATAGGTCTTCATAGTGCCTCTCTAATGATTTTTTTATCAAACAGATAGTTTATTCAGTTCATGCGATTGATATGTCTAAATTATATTTTTTGATTAGTTGCATTTTCTGGTTTTATTGTGTAAATAAATATATTGCTTGTTGGTTTTTGAAACAAGTACAAATTATGGGTGAGGTGCTGAATGCACAACTACGCCCATATTTGATCTGAAAATTTAAAATGAGCTGTAGATTGTATAAATTTAGGCTAATAAATATAGACGTAATTTTGTGCTTTATTAAAAGTTTGATTTTTGTGACACTCTTGCTGCCTGTATGCAAAATTTATTTTATTACAAAAAAGTATAAGTAATCACTTGCGTTTTACCGGTAATATTCTGAAGGGCTGCCAGGGTCTTATTCTTATTTGGGGCTACTCTGTAGCCGTAGTGGAGCTGGCTCTATAGTTGATGTATAGGTCTGATCAATCTTCTTTAAAACCTGTAGTTGGGAAGGGTAGTTTGGTGCCGTGAGAATTATGCGTTCCAGATATGATTAATCTAAATCCAATTATTCCTAAATAGATTCCTTGATGTATAAATTCGGATATCTTTTCATAATCGATAATTGGAGGAATTTGGATCAGGATACCCGCTTTGTCTATGAGGATGCGGGCTCATAACTGAAAGTTTGCGCCGAACGATTAACGACCGAATTTTTGAATCGACTAGCCGATTACCAGCGAATAGGGAACAGCTATACATGATTGTGCACATTCTCCGTGTGCCTGCTATCATGCCTGCCAACCCTGGATTCAATCCACCAGCACTATGTCTCCTGAACCCCAGGAGCTAAAGGATTGTTGCTTGGGGCGGCGCAGAATAATCTCGCCGGATCCTACTGTTGAGCCCACAGCAGAATCTGAAACCAGGTTGCGGCCAATAAAGTCCCCGGAGCCCATAATTCCGACAGCGAGTTTACTGACACGTCCATTGATCAAAATATCCCCGGTGCCTTTGATCCGTGCTGCCAAAGACTCTCCCGCCAGGCTATCCAGGTGCAGATCACCGGTTCCCGTGATTGAGGCTTCTCCCGTTACCATCAGAACGGTGCCCAAAGTCAGATTGCCTGTACCACTGATCTTCGCTGACAGTGAGTCGGTGGCCACCTTTGCTACGGTTAGTTCGCCAGAACCTGTTACCCTGAGCGCGAGTTTACTACTTTCAATGGTATCGGCCAGGGCTTTCCCGGAGCCACTGACTTGAATTGCTGAAACTTCGGGCAATGTCACATTAAAATGGATTGCTTGTTCATCTGTAATGGCAGCCATGCGGGATGAGTGCCGGTGTTTGGTTTGCATTCCCAGTTCGAGGGTGTCGCCGCGCACCCGGGCTCTGATATCTTTTAATGCCGCGGCCGGGCCGACCGCAATTACCTCAAAGCTGTCCCCTTGAAAGAGGTTCAAATTGGAATTTCCTTTAAGATCTACCCGATCAAAACCTTCCAGAGGAAATGGCCTAATGGTCTCGTCTTCCGCCAAAGAAGTTGTACCCCATGTGTTCGCGATGAGCGTAAGCATCAGTGCGAAGGCGGTTTGCATAGGCTTTCGGGTCATCATCTTCATTTCGCTCCCATAATTGTTCTATTTTGTCTTATTGACGCTGCGAAACCCGCTTCTGGATGCATGGGATTAATAATTAACCAGCGTGGACCCGGTGCGTCTCTTGTGTTGCTTCCTCAGACAGAGATCACCCCTGTGCTTCGTTATAAGTTGTATCTATTATTGTCGAATGTCGCCTATTCAACCCACTTGGCATGGACTTTTATTATAAGTATCGGGAATAGCTGGGTCAGGGTGGTGTATTGCGACCCATAGATTCAAAAACTAGATAAACTGCCTAACCGTACTTTTATTTTTAAATGGCTGGGTGGCGGTCAACAACAGGAATTCTGCTTCTGGTGGTAACACGCTCGCGAACCGTCGGGCTCTGGAATATTCTACCGGGAAAGGCCCTGTGCTAATTTAAGTCCAGTTGTGTATGAGATGGAAAAGTTACTCCTTAATGGTCGCTTTTCCCTCTCCTCCAAGCCGAGTGGCAAAGTATCCGATCACCAGCCCAACGATGGCGCCTTCAACAATAAACCAAAAGGGCGAATGTAATAGCCCTTTATCACCAAATGCGGAGATCAGTGCGGCCTGCATGGTCTTAAAAGTAAACAGGGTCAAAACAAAATTCATCCAGGCGCCTATTAAAGGCGCCCGGAACCACCATGGAAGGGGTAGCCTTAATACAGGGTGATAGGTAACCACCCCAAAGACACCAATAATGGCACCTAGCGTGGTGTACCAAAATAAAATTCCCCAGCGCAGGAACCAGTCACTTTCTGGATAAAAATATGGCAAAAAGATAAAACCGGCGAGGCCAAACAAAAAGCCAATGATTTTCCCCACCGCTATGCGGATTATTAATGACGGCTTGTCAAGCATAAGCTGATTTCCCTTTAGCAGGTTATTGCAAAAGTCCTTCCGGCTTCCTCAACCCGGGTTCGCGGGGCATATCCCCTGCAAGCCCTCTATTGCAAATCAGGCAGTTACACGCTTGATTTACGACCCGAACATAGCTACTTGGGGTAGCGGCCGGTTGAAAGTTACTTTTTCAGCAGCCTGTCAATAAGCCAAAGTGTCTACCCCAGTGGATCTGTTTTTTGATGCTGGCGCCTAAAAATTCAAAATCTGGCGTTAAGTGCTGTGATCCGTCAGGGTAAATTATAGTCTGCACCCTTGCGCAGTAGCGGCTTAACCAGAGAACCGGGAGTAAATAACGGGCAACCACAGACGTCTATTGGGTTGAGATGGGAGTTTGCAGAGTAGCAGTTATTTCCTCTGCACGACACTGAGTGACTGTCTCGGCCAGATCCGTGGCGGGGTCCTCCAGAAACCTTGCGGCGGCATTTTCGGCACAATTGCTGGCGGAGATCACATCGTGAGCCAGGTGCGGAAACAGCAGCCACTGGTGGTTTGGCAGCTTGCGGCGGGCTTTGTCCGCGTCGTCCGCGGCCAAAACCGGGTCCAGGCCACCATGCATCAGCAGTGTGGGGACCGGTGTTTCAATGGCTTGCGACTCCGCCAGTGGTGCCGGGGGCAGGGCCCAGATACGACACTGTGTCTGCAGCAGCTCCAGGTCGTGACGGGCCGACCCGCCCAGGATACCGATATCCGCGGCATCGACGCGGGCCTGATCGAAATCGACAAAGGGGGCCTCTTCCACGCAAAAGTGGCTCACCCCGGCGGCGTCGCCAAAATAGGGATCGAAAATTATATCCAAAAAGGTGGTCACGACACCGGTGGCCTCTTCCGATTCCCCTTTTTCCAACCCTTCGATAACGGCTGGTAATTTGCCGTAAAAGCGTTCGTCGTAGAGGGCCTGAAACAATACCCGCAGCAGGCGCTGTCCGGAGAGTACGAAAGGGTAGTCACCACCGGTGTAGGGGCGCTTGACGGGAATGGTTATCGGCGTCTCGTCGAGCGTTTGTACCAGGGTCTCCAGCCGGCGGCGCAAATTCGGATAGCGTTCATTGCATTGTTTGTCCGCCCGGCAGAATTCCAACCCCCGGCCATAGGCATCCACCGAGTCCTGCGCGAGTTTTTGGGTGTAGTTGATGTCGGGAAATACAGTGCTATTCAGCACCATGGCCCGCACGGATGTGGGGTAGTCGCGGGCGACGGTGAGCGCGTAACGGGAAGCATAGGAGACGCCGTAGAGGTTCAGCTGCGGCTCGCCCAGCTGTTTGCGGAGCGCTTCCACGTCCCGTGCAACCACGGCACTGTTGTATTGGGCCAGGTCCGCCTCTGCGCTCAGGCGGTTGTAGCAATGCTCCATGCTGAAGGTGAACACCCGGGTCTCCTCTTCCGGGGTAAGGTTCCGTTGAAAAGCGGTATCCGCGTCGTTGATAAACTCGGTGCAGCTCAGGCGCGGGCGCGCCATGCCGGTGCCGCGGGGGTCTATGAGAATCAGGTCCCGGCCGCTGTCGACGGTCATTTCCGCATAGTTGGCCCACAGCCATTCGCTGGCATTTTCGGGTTCCAGTCCCAGGTTTGCCCCGGGGCCGCCGGCGCCCAGATGAAGCAGGGGCCGCTTGTCCGGGTCGCGTTTCCAGGCGAGAAAGCGGACTACTGGAAACTGGATTTTGCGACCGGCCGGTTTGGCATAGTTTTCCGGCACTTCCATCATAAAGCACTGGGTGACAGGCCAGTTGCTTTCAGTTTCGAACCAGCAGGCAGTGGGTTTTAGTCGGGTGGTATCCGCATTCGCCTTGTTACTCGACCGGGGTTCGCAAGCGGAAAGCAACAGGCCGCACAGCAGCAGGGGAGTGACGGTTAGGGTTTTGGATACGGCCATCGATTGGACTCCGAAAAGGAATTCTGGGCACTCAGTCTGAGCCAAAGCGCGCAATAGGGGCGGACAGGTTCCACTTCAATGCAGCCAGCCGGATCCCCAGAGTGACCAGCATGGATATTCCAACCACTACTCCACCGGGGATCTTGCCGTCGGCTTGCAGCAGTACCAGTACGGTACAGCCGCTCAGAGCCGCAGTAGCGTATATTTCCCTTCGCAGCAGCAGTGGGATGTCGCCCGCCAGTATGTCGCGGGTTACGCCGCCAAAAGTGCCGGTGACAACCCCAAGCACTATTGCGATCGCCGGCGAGTGGCCCATGGCCAGCACTTTTTGCGTGCCGATCACTACAAAAACCGCCAGTCCCATGGCGTCGGCGATCATCAGCAGGCGCATGGGAACCCGCAGGTATCGGATCAGATAAAAGCTGACGATACCGGTGCCGGCGGCGAGCCACAGGTAGTGACTGGCCTGGAGCCAGAACACCGGGACGTTGAGGATCAGGTCGCGGACGGTGCCGCCCCCGGTGGCGGTTACGCAGGCGAGCACCACTGCGCCAAACAAATCCATTTTTTTGTGGCCTGCAGCCAGCACGCCGGTAAATGCGAACACCACTATGCCGAACAGTTCACACCAGTACAGCAGTTGTTCCATTCTATGGGCTCACAGGGCGGCCATTGCCGCGGCGGAAATGGCCGCGGCAATGGTGGTTGGATGAATCAGAAGAAGGCCTGCAGTCCGGTTTGGGCCCGACCCAGAATCAGCGCGTGGACATCGTGGGTGCCTTCGTAGGTATTGACGGCCTCGAGGTTCATGACGTGGCGGATCACATGGAATTCATCCGCGACGCCGTTGCCGCCGTGCATGTCCCGGGACACCCGGGCTATATCCAGTGCCTTGCCGCAATTGTTGCGTTTTACCAGGGAAATCATGGTGGGGTCGAAGTTGGTATCTTCATCCATGAGGCGACCGACGCGCAGTGATCCCTGCAGGCCCAGGGCGATTTCTGTCTGCATATCGGCGAGCTTTTTCTGGAACAGTTGGGTCTGCGCCAGCGGTCGATTGAACTGTTTGCGGTCCAGACCGTATTGGCGCGCCGCGTGCCAGCAGTACTCCGCGGCTCCCATCGCACCCCAGGAGATTCCGTAGCGGGCCCGGTTCAGGCAGCCGAAGGGCCCGCGCAGGCCGCCGATGTTGGGGAACTTGTTTTCTTCCGGAACGAAGACACCGTCCATCACTATTTCACCGGTAATGGAGGCCCGCAAGGAGAATTTGCCCTCGATTTTCGGCGCGCTGAGTCCCTCCATGCCCTGTTCCAGCACAAAGCCGCGAATCACGTCTTCGTCGTCCTTGGCCCAGACCACGAACACATCGGCGATGGGGCTGTTGGTGATCCACATCTTGGAGCCGGACAGGCGATAGCCGCCATCCACTTTCTTCGCGCGGGTTTTCATACCGCCCGGATCTGAGCCGGCATCCGGCTCAGTGAGTCCAAAACAGCCGACCCATTCACCACTGGCCAGTTTTGGCAGATACTTTTCTTTTTGCGCCTCACTGCCATAGGCCGCAATGGGGTACATCACCAGGCTGGACTGAACGCTCATGGCAGAGCGGTAGCCGGAGTCCACTCGCTCCACTTCTCTGGCCACGAGTCCGTAGGAAACATAGTTGAGGCCGGCGCAGCCATAACCTTCGATGGTCGAGCCCAGCAGTCCCAGGCTGCCCATTTCCCGCATGATTTCGCGGTCGAACACTTCGTGGCGGTTGGCCTCGAGAATACGCGGCATCAGCTGCGACTGGCAGTATTCGCGGGCGGTATCGCGAACCATTCGCTCTTCGTCGCTCAGCTGGCGGTCCAGCAGCAGTATATCGTCCCAGTGGGAGAGGGGCTGGTGTTTGCTCATTACTTCTCTCGTCTCATTCGTTGCTTTGTCGGTTTGAAGCGGGCCGGCGTCGCTTGGTTCACGGGCGGGGAGGTGGAAAGCAGCCGCTGAGACCGCTGCGGCGAAGCTCCGTTGACCTCCCGATTGGCGTGACAGTCGACAGGCCGAGGGATTCAGTGTCGGGCGCATGATACCGGAGTCCCGCCCCCAAGGCACTCCCCCAGACTGGTGATAACGCGGTGCTGTGGGGCAATATCGCGCCTGCTCCCATCCTGGCAGCTCCGGCCGGAAACCAGAGCTGATGCCGTTCCGGAACAGGGGGGCTGTAGCTAAGCCGATGGTTTACTTGAGACAGGCCCTGGGGCAGGGAAGCAAAGATAGGGGTCAGTCGCGCCGCAGTTCGTCCCTGATAGCGATGGGGTTGGGGAAATTCAGCACCACTATGTAGGAGGACGCCAGAAAGGTCAGTATGGCAGTGGCCTGGATCAGGTGCGAGGCGGCGCTACCGATCAGGTTCTGGTTAGCAGCCAGAAAGGCGATCAGCAGGGAAAACTCACTGATCTGGCCGAGACGGAAGCCGATATCCCAGGCCAGCACCTTGTGTTCACTCTGATTGCCCAGCAGGAAGCGAAATACCACCGGTTTGAAAGCGAGCACCGCGGCCGCGGTGATAACAGCAGGCAGAGCTATCTCGGCCAGCATGGATAGTTGAAACTGCGCTCCCAGGCTGAAGAAAAACAGAATCAGGAAAAAGTCCCGCAATGGCTTCAAGCTCAGCGCGATATACTGCGAGATCCGGCTGGTGGCCAAGGTGATTCCCGCAATAAATGCGCCTATTTCCCGTGAAAGTCCACTCATTTCCGCCAGCTCCGCCAAACCCATGCACCAGCCCAGCGCCAGCAGAAATACGTATTCGTGAAAGCGGTCAAAGCGGGTCAACAGGGGCAGCAGCAGGAATTTCACCGTCACCCAGGCAAACAGGCTCAGCAGAGGTAGTGCGGCGAAGGACAGCGCCAGTTGTGGCAGGTCCAGTTGGTTGCTGTTGCCACTAAGAAGGATCATCAGGCAGACAATGGCGACGAAATCCTGGAACAGTAGCAGCCCCACCATCAGCTCCCCCAGATGCTTGTGGTGCAATACTGTGGTGGGCAGCAGTTTGATGCCGATGATGGTGCTGGAAAACATCATCGCCATACCGATTACCCAGGACTCTGTCCCGCTAAAGCCGAACAGCTGACCGATGGTGAACCCCAGTGCCAGGAAAACAGCGCAACTGGCAATACCTACAAAGGTGGCTTTGCGCATGACGGAGATGAGTGCCTGGGGCTGCATGTCCAGGCCGAGGAGAAACAGCAGGAAGATAATGCCGATATTCGACATCTCCGCCAGCAGCCGTACATTGTCGATGGTGGAGAGGCCCGAGGGGCCCAGCAGAACACCCAGTGCGATATAGGCTACCAGCAGCGGCTGGCGCCCATATAGCGCCAGCGAGGCCAGCACGGCGGCACCGCTAAAAATGAGGAAAAACGACTGGAAGAGAGAGGTTTCCGCCACCGGCTTTCCTTGTGTTAGCGCAGCCAGGGTTGATACCGCCGTGGCCACTCAGCGGCCTTAGGACGCAGCGCCGGCTCAGCCTCCGGCCACTGAAATCAACGGTCCAAGCTGTGCTGGCTGGGGAGCGCCACAGTGGGCTGAGCACTCTGGCTGGCCGCCATCACTCCGGTGCCGACGGGACAGAGAACTCTCAACCGGCGCCACCTCGGGTTTCATTATGCACCGCTGTGGCCCTGACGAAAACCGGGGCCACAACTGGTGGCGGCTCGGTACAGGTGAAGGGCCTGTTCAGAGATCAAACCAGCGCAGGTCTTCCGCCTGTGGCGACAGAATAGGTTTCTGGCAGATTTCCCCTTCCGGTTCCAGCATTGTCTCCCTCGCCTGTCGCAGAAATTTCTTTAAATCGGTTTCCACCTTTACCCCTTCGCTGGCGGCGGTGGCACTGCCGTCCAAACGCAATCGCAAAGTGGGTTCTGCCGGCTGGCCCTGGTAACGCCATACCCCGGCCACCACATCGTATTGGTAGTAGGGTAGCAACCGGTAGCCCAGCTCTGCAATCAGCTCCACGGCTTCAAGCAGATAATCGGCAGTTTCCTGATCCAGAAAATAGTTGAAGTTGAGCCTTACCCAGCCGGGCTTCAGCAAACTCTCCCCGGCACTCACCACTTTTTCCAGCGACTCACTCTGTTCCGGTGTCAGGTGCAACAGGTAGTGACCGTAGGGGCCGGCGCAGGAGCAGCCGCCGCGCACCTGTATGCCAAACAGGTCATTGAGCAGTGCGACCACAAAACCGTGATGGAGTGGCCGGCCATCCCTGAGGATATGCAGCGAGACAATGCCCACCCGGGGCATTTTCGTACCGCCGAGAATCTCGATGTTGGGGTTGTCCCGCCAGCGCCCGAAGGCGCGCTGCAGCCAGTGGCGCTCGCGGGCCTCAATTTCCTCGGCACCGACCATGTCCTTGAGTTCGAAAACCAGGCCGGCACGAATCGATTCCACTATGGCGGGCGTACCCGCCTCCTCGCGCCGCTCCCCGGCGGGCAGGTAGGTGTGCTTGTCGGGCCCCACCCAGGATACGGTACCGCCGCCGGTGACGGCGGGAAACTCCTGTGGCAGCAGGGATTTGCGTACCACCAGGATGCCCGGTGTACCCGGTCCTCCGACAAATTTGTGCGGGGAGAGGAAGAGGGCATCTTTGCGCGTGCTGTCGCCGTCCCCGGTCACGTCGATGGCGATATAGGGCCCGGCCGCGGCATAGTCCCAGAAGGATAGGGCTCCGTGTTCGCGCAGCAGTCGCGTCACCGCATCCACATCAGTGCGTATGCCGGTGACGTTGGACGCGGCGGAAAAGCTGCCCACCCGCAGTGGCCGCTCCCGATAGCGCTGCAGTGCCTCGCGCAGGGCGCCCAGGTCCACAGCGCCGTGCTCATCCTGGGGGATGGTAACCACGTCGGCGATGCTCTCCCGCCAGGGCAGGTCATTGGAATGGTGTTCGTAGGGCCCGATAAAGACCACCGGTCGCAGCTGCTCGGGGATCTGCGGGTTTTCCGCACCAAAGCGATCATAGTGCGCGGGCCGCATACCCAGGCTGTCCACCAGGCGGTTGACACCTGCAGTGGCGCCGGAGCCGCAGAAGATCACCGCGTATTCCTGGTCCGCATTGACGGATCGGCGCACCGAGGCGCGCGCCTGCTCGCGAAAGCCGTTGGTTCTGCGTCCGGTGGCGGAGGTTTCGGTGTGCGTGTTGGCGTACCAGGGTAGAACCTGTGTGCGGATGGTGTCTTCGATAAAGGAAAGACTCCGGCCCGAAGCGGTATAGTCGGCGTAAATCAGCGGCCTTACGCCAAAAGGCGTGGAGAGCGGCTGGCGTTCGCCGATAACATTGGAGCGGATACGTGCGAGAAGGGCTTCACAGTCGGCCATGACTACCTCGAATACTACGGCACGGATGTGACTCCGTGCCTTCGGATTTATCTTGTTTTGTGCGGGTGTGTAATCGAGCTGGCTCCACTCAGTCGCCGGGGGGAATAGGCAGCTCCGTTGTGCTTTTGATCTGCTCCAAGGCGAAGTTGGACACTATGTCACTGATGCCGACCTGGCGGATCAGCTCTTTGTAAAAGCGATCATAGGCGGCGATATCACTGACCACCACCCGCAGCAGATAGTCGTAATCACCGGCCATCCGGTGGCAATCCACCACCTCCGGCAGTTCCGCCATTCGCGCGGCAAACTGTTCCGCCCACTCCGGGGTATGTTCGCCGGTTTTTACCTGGGCGAACACAGATACCGACAGGCCCAGGATCTCTGCGTTCAGCAGCGCCACCTTGCGCCGAATAATGCCACTTTTTTCCAACTTCTGTACCCGGCGCCAGCAGGGCGTCTTGGTGAGACCTACCCGCTCGGCCAGCTCTTCGATGGAGAGGCTAACATCTGCCTGCAATATGGCAAGAAGTTGTCGATCAATCCGGTCTATTGAGGACATTGTTCTACAAAGCTCCCTAAACCGCGGGGCCATGTTTCCTGTAATGTCGAGTTTCACGCCTTCAGTGGCAAAATATACCCCGGTGAAGTCAAGGCTGGCGGGAGCGTCCGAGTTGTCGCGGACTCCCGGACTCTCTCTCCAGTCACCGTTGTAACGATAATCTCAGGGAAGCGCTATTGGTAGCCCGCATTTCCTTCCCGGCACAGGGGGTGCTGGCCGCAGCGTGGAGCCTGGAGCCGGAGCCGGTGCCGGTGCCGGTGGTCGCCGGCTCCGAGGCGGGGCTCAAGCGGCGTCTTTGGGCGGGAAACGCGGTTCGAATAGGCCGAGTTCCATGGCCTGCTGCACCCTGCTCATCAGGTCTATCTCGGTCAGCTCCTGCAACTGCTGCAGGCTGCCGAGGACGTAATAGATGGGTTGCACTATATCGATGCGGTAGGGTGTTCTGAGTGCGGTGAGGGCGTCAAAGGGAAAGCGTTCCGGTTCGTCGCTGAGCGCGTAGAGGGTCTCCTTGGGCGATGAAAGAATACCGCCGCCGTAGATCCTCAATCCATCGGATGTTTGAACCAGACCGAATTCCACCGTAAACCAGTACAGGCGGGCCAGATAGGCGCGTTCCTTGGGTGTGGCTTTGAGGCCCAGCTGTCCGTATTTTTGCGTGAAATTGGCGAAGGCGGGATTGGTGAGCATGGCGCAGTGGCCAAAAATCTCGTGGAAGATATCCGGCTCCTGCAGGTAGTCGAACTCTTCCGGCGAGCGGATAAAGGTCGCCACGGGAAATTTGCGCTCCGCCAGCAGGGAGAAAAACGTCTCGAAGCCGATCAGGGCCGGGACCCGCGCCACCTGCCAGCCGGTCTCCCGGTGCAGAACAGCGCTGATGTCGTCCAGTTGCGGAATGCGGTCGCGGGGCAGATCCAGCAGCTCCAGGCCGTGGATATATTCGTCGCAGGCGCGTCCGGAGACAACCTCCAGTTGGCGCTCGATCAGGCGCTGCCAGGTTTGATGCTCAAGCTCCGGGTAGGCGATAAAGCCATCGGCCGAGGGTTCCCGCGCTACATACTTACTGGCTTTCTTGCCGCCACTTTGCGGTTTCTTGTTCATTGAGCACTCTCCTCCTGTCCGGTGCAGGTTCTTTTATGTTGTTCTCACCTCCGTATTTTTAGGTCGTCCGTATTCAAAGGGGAGTTCAGTGGCGCTGCACTGGCCAGACAGGTGGTGCCGAAGTTAAACTTTTTGTAAACATATGTTTACATCAGCTTATGAGAATAGAGATCACTTGTGAAAATCGTGTGGGTATATTGCAGGAAATCATGCATATATTCGCCGATTATCGGATAAACATAGTTTCTGGAGAGTTGGGTGGCGACAGCGGCGACAAGGTCTACCTTGCCGCGCCGGGTATGCTGGACACCCAGTACCGGGCAATCGAGCAGTCGCTGTTGCGGGTCTGGGGCCTCAAGCGGGTGCGCCGAATCGACCTGATTCCGTCGGAGAGACGCCATTTTGAACTGGACACTCTGCTTCGGCATGTGGCTGAACCGGTGCTGTCAGTGGATCGCGAGGGGCGCGTGATAGCGGCGAATCTGGCCGCGGCACGTGCCTTTGGGGTCAGTCTGGACCGTGTGCCGGGGCTGCAGCTGCAGCGGTTTCTGCCCCTGCTCCAGGTGGCACCGCTGCTGCGGGATTTTACGGTGCCCCGCTACGGTATTCCGGTCACTCTGCGCGGACGCGGTTACCACCTGGAGTGGACGCCCATTGCCGTGGCCGACTCCCCTGGGCAGGTGGAATCGCTGGCGGGCGCGGTGCTGACCATGCAAGCTGTGCCTGCACCCGGCCCCGTTTTCCCCGCGCCGGACCCAGTGGCCCTGTGGGATTTTGACCTGCGTCGGGACTGTTGTCTGAAGTTGCAGGAGCTGGCTTCACTCAATGCGCCGCTGTTGATACGCGGCGAGCGCGGAAGCGGCAAAAGCACTTTTGCCAGTGCGTCGCACCACCTGTCGCCACTGGCCGCCAGTGGAGAGTGTGTGCAGTGGCGGCTGGCGGATGGTGATGGTCAGCCGCACTGGCCCCGGTCAGGGACGGTGATTATCGAGGATCTGGAGCGCCTGACAGAGACGCAGCAATTACAATTGGCCAGGCAGTTGCCGCAACTGCCGGTATCCCTGCGCATTGTCGCCACCTGCCGTCACATCGACGGCCTGGCCCCGGTCCTGGTGCAGTTTTTCTCCGGCCTGACACTGCAGCTGCCGCCACTGCGGAATATGCGGCCGGCACTGGCCCGGTTTGCGGAGACCCTGTTGCGCACCGGGGAGGGTGTCTCCGGGGAACTGCAGGAGGTGGTGACAGAGCGCCTCGCCGAGCACGACTGGCCGGACAACTTTGCTGGCCTGCGGGACTTTCTGCTGGCCGCATCGAGCGCCTGCCGCCGTCGGGGCGGCGCGGCGATTCAGCTGGAGGACCTGCCGGACCTGCAGCCGCAAACTCTGGGGCCCTGGAGGGAGTGGGCGCGGGGGCTGGGTTACCGGGACATCATGGACAGGGTCGAACGGGAGTTGTTACAGGACCTCTGTCGCGGGTGCCACTCCACCCGGGACCTGGCCCGCAGGTTGGGCATCTCTCATACAGCGGTGGCCAACAAGCTTCGCAAGCATGGCCTGACGCCGGCCCGGTAATGGAATAGTGCAAAGCAAGTAGTGCTATCTTTCGATCCGCCCCAGCAGCATATCTTTGAACATGACAAAGTCCCCCCACAGGCTGTAGAGAGGATATTTGAATGTGGCGGGGCGGTTGTGTTCAAAAAAGAAATGCCCGACCCAGGCAAAGCCGTAACCGGCGAGGGGCAGCGTTGCCAGCCACAGGAAATTGGCGCTGGCGAAGGCGGTGACGGTCAGTAGGATCACCAGTGCAGTGCCGACAAAATGCAGGCGCCGGCAGGTGAGATTGCGGTGCTGGTGCAGGTAGAAAGGATAAAACTCGGAGAAAGAGCGAAATTGCTTTTCCCCGTTGGATGCGCTCTGGGGCTGTTGGGAACTGGCTTTCATGGATAACCGCCTTGTTGTTTTTGGATGATTATCTCGCGTCAGTCTAAGCGCAAACGAAGTCCTCTCCAAGCCGGGAAGGGCAGCACCTTGCACCGCATTCACGCGGCAACTGATTTAGTTGTCGGATGAATAATCTGGTAGGCTGCGGCAAATTTTGCGTTAGCAGTGGGGAAGTCATGTCCGGGCCTTTGTCGCAACTGAAAGTTCTTGATCTCAGCCGGATTCTCGCCGGGCCCTGGGCCAGCCAGGTCCTGGCGGACTTTGGTGCCGAGGTGATTAAAGTGGAGCGGCCGCAGCGGGGCGATGACACCCGCCACTGGGGCCCCCCCTACCTGCGGGATGAGCAGGGCGCGGACACGGCGGATGCGGCCTACTATCTGAGTGCCAACCGGGGCAAGAAATCCATCACCATTGATATCACCTCGGAAGGGGGCCAGGCCCTGGTGCGGGAGCTGGCTGCCGAGTGCGATATCCTACTGGAGAATTACAAGGTTGGTGGATTGCAGAAGTATGGCCTGGACTATGCTTCTATCCGCACCCTGAATCCCAGGCTGGTGTACTGTTCGATTACCGGTTTTGGCCAGACAGGGCCCTATGCGGGTCGCGCCGGTTACGACGCCATGATCCAGGGTATGGGGGGGCTGATGAGTATCACCGGGGTACCCAAGGGGGAGCCCGGTGCCGGTCCGCAAAAGGTGGGCGTCGCGGTGGCGGACCTGATGACGGGCATGTACGCCGTATCCTCGATACTGGCGGCCATAGTGCATCGGGACCGGACCGGGCAGGGGCAGCATATCGACCTGGCGCTGCTGGATACCCAGGTGGCCTGGCTGGCCAATCAGGCGCAAAACTATCTGGTCTCCGGACAAACGCCGCAGCGACAGGGTACTGCCCACCCCAATATTGTTCCCTACCAGGCGGTGCCATCCAGCGACGGCTATTTCATGCTGGCTGTGGGCAATGATGAGCAGTTCAAACGTTTCTGCAGTATTGCCGGGCTGGATCAGCTGGCGGAGAACCCCGCTTATACCACCAATGCAGCGCGGGTGTTGGCCCGCGAGCGGCTGATTCCACTGATCGAGGAGGCCACAAGCGGGCGGCCGTCCGCCTGGTGGCTGGAAGAACTCAGTGCAGCCCAGGTCCCCTGTGGTCCTATCAACGACCTGGAGCAGGTATTCGCCGATCCTCAGGTGCGGGCGCGAGGTATGGTCATCGAGCAGAAGCACCCGGCGGCCGGCAAGGTGCGCACTGTGCGAAACCCAGCGGTTTTTTCCGAATCCCCGCTGGAATACGAGCTGGGCCCGCCGCTGCTGGGTGAGCACACCGATGAAGTGTTGCGGCAGCTGTTGCACAAGGACGACGACACTATCGCATCCCTGCGCGCCAAGGGCGTGGTCTAGGGGCTTTTGTCCACAAGCTGCTAGCCTGAAAGACAGTATGCGTCGCAGCGCCAACAGAAGGGAGGCTTTCACGCCGCCGGTGTGGAAGCCTGGCGAATATGAAGGGACAGCACAAACCGGTTGAGAATGCGCTTTATATCCAGCTGTGGGCAAAGCGTATCCGGGTGACGGATATAGGTACAGGCGGGATCGTCGACGAGGCGCCGTTGCTGGCGGTACAGGTATCCAAGAACCGGCGCAAAGTCGTCGCCTGGGGGAACCGCGCCTCTTCCGTGCCGGGCCATGGGGTGGAGGTCATCAACCCTTTTTTACATCCGCGTTCCCTGCTGGTGGAACCGGAAGTCGCACAGAAACTTCTCGCACTGATTTTCGCCCGTCTCGGGGGTGGTGGCCTGTTGCCGCCGTCGCCATTGGTAGTGATTCAGCCGATGGAGAAAAACGAGGGCGGTTTGACGGTGGTGGAGCTACTGGGGTTTGAGCATCTGTGTTTGCGGGCCGGCGCGCGCAAGGTCTACGTCTACCAGGGGCCGGAGCTGACCCGCCACACCTTTGACCTCGACAAAGTGGTGGCGGCCAGCCCGCGTCCGGCATCCGATGGGGAAGGCGGTGGCAGTTCCCGGACCCAGTGGATCTGGATCCTGATCTGGTTTGCCATAATCGCCGCGACCATGATCGCCCAGCACTTCTAGCCGCCCCCTGACACAAGGCTTCGGTTTAGAAAGTGGCGTTCTTGGGTGTTCGGGGAAAGGGGATTACATCGCGAATATTGCCCATGCCGGTGATATAGGAAACGATGCGATCGAAACCCAGGCCGAAGCCCGCGTGGGGCACGGTACCGTAGCGACGCAGGTCGCGGTACCAGTCCAGGTGTTCCCTGGGGATTGCCATCTCATCCATGCGCTCGTCCAGCTTTTCCAGGCGCTCCTCCCGCTGTGCGCCGCCGATAATCTCGCCGATGCCCGGGGCCAGCACATCCATGGCTGCTACGGTTTTGCCATCGTCGTTCAGGCGCATGTAGAAAGCCTTGATATCCTTGGGGTAGTTCAACACTATCACCGGCTTTTGAAAATGCTTTTCGGCCAGGTAGCGCTCGTGCTCCGAGGCCAAGTCTATGCCCCAGGCCACCGGGAATTCAAATTTTTCATCGCACTTTTCCAGAATCTCAATGGCTTCCGAGTAGTTGATGCGGGCGAAGTCATTGTCGATGATGTTTTCCAGCCGTGAAATAGCCTCTTTGTCGATGCGCTGGGCAAAGAAGGCCATATCGTCGGCGCGCTCTTCCAGCACCGCCTGGCAAACAAACTTGAGCATTTTTTCTGCCAGATGGGCAATGTCCGCCAATTCTGCAAACGCCAATTCCGGCTCCACCATCCAGAACTCCGCCAGGTGGCGGGTGGTATTGGAGTTTTCCGCGCGGAATGTGGGTCCGAAAGTGTAGACCTTGGACAGTGCCAGACAGTAGGCTTCGACATTCAACTGGCCGGATACGGTGAGAAAGGTTTCCTGGCCAAAGAAGTCCCGGCCATAGTCGATGTCACCCTTGTCGGTACGCGGCAAGTTTTGCAGATCCAGGGTGCTGACGCGAAACAACTCGCCGGCGCCTTCGCAATCGGAGGCGGTGATGATCGGTGTGTGTATCCAGTTAAAGCCCTGCTGGTGAAAAAAGCGGTGGATCGCCTGGGCGATACAGTTGCGCACCCGCACCACCGCGCCGCCGACATTGGTGCGGGGGCGCAGATGTGCATGTTCCCGCAGGTGTTCCATGGTGTGCCGCTTGGGGGACATAGGGTAGGTGTCCGGGTCGTCCACCCAGCCCACAACATGCACCGTCTCCGCCAGTAATTCGATGGACTGGCCCTTGCCCTCCGAGGGCTTGACAGTGCCTTCGATATCCACGGCGCAGCCGGTGGTCAGGCGCCGTATATCTGACTGGTAATTGTTGATGGAGCTTTCGACCACCACCTGCAGGGGATCAAAACAGCTGCCGTCGTGCACTGCCACAAACGACAGTCCCGCCTTGGAATCGCGCCGGGTTCTCACCCAGCCCTGGATACGCACCCGCTGGCCTTCCCGGTCAGTGGATTTCAAAAGAGTGTCTATGGACTCAACTTGCATTGTTTTGGTTTACCTGATCTCTCGCTGCAATAGAGGCACTGCTGGCAGTCCACCAGCGGCGCCCGCGCCGGGTTACGGCGGGCATATTGACGTTTTGGCGGGCTTAAATCCAGCCCCAATTGAAAGGACGGAAGAGAAGAGGGGAGAGACGCCGCCGCGCGGAGCGGCGACCTTGTTGTGCCTTAGCGCCAATAGGCCTAGCGCAGTCCGCGGCGGCGGAACAGGGGAAGCGGCTGATCGACCGCCGCCTGGTAACTCTCGCTGAAATCCTCCAGCGACTGCAGTATCTGTGCCAGCGACTCCTCTCCCTCGAAAGCGAAAGCGTTATAGCCGCACCGGCGCAGGAAGGTCAGTTGATCCCGCATAAAGGCGCCAATCGCCCGCAGTTCGCCGGCGAAGCCATAGCGCTCGCGCAGCAGGCGGCCGGTGGTAAAACCGCGCCCGTCGCCGGCCAGGGGAAAGTGGACTGCAATCAGTGGCAGCTCTCCCGCGTCTGCGGCCACCAGGGATGCGGATTCACTGCTGTCGAGCCAGACTCCCAGTTCCCCTTTGCGGTGTTCCAGGTTCCCGCGCTCGGCCTTCCAGCGGGAGTAGGGCAGTATCACTTTGCCGGGGGGCACCGGTTCGGCGGTCGACGGCTCCTCTTCCAGTTGCAACAGACGCCACTGGTTATCCACCACCGCACCGTCGACAATCAGCCGCTCCGGGTTGGCCGGCTGGGGTCCGGGTGATTTAGCTGGCCTGGGCATAGACGCTCTCCTTGAACGGCTCCAGGCCGATACGGTGGTAGGTATCGATAAACAGCTCACCCTCGCGGCGGGCGCCGACGTAGACATCCAACAGCTTGCGAATCACCCCCGCCACTTCCGCGCGGGAGAAACTGGGGCCGAGCACCTTGCCCAGACTGGCGCGCTCCGATGCACTGCCGCCCAGTTGAACCTGAAAATACTCCTCGCCTTTCTTGTCCACGCCGAGAATGCCGATATGGCCCACATGGTGATGGCCACAGGCGTTCATACAGCCGGAAATGTTCAGGTTCAGATCGCCCAGGTCGTAGAGGTAGTCCATATCGTCGAACTCCCGCTGGATCGCCTCCGCCACCGGAATGGATTTTGCGTTGGCCAGGGAGCAGTAGTCGCCGCCCGGGCAGCAAATCATATCGGTCAGGGTGCCGATATTGGGCGTAGCCAGGCCGTGTCCGCGCGCTTCGCGCCAAATTTCATACAGCTGGTCCTGCCGCACATCCGCCAGTACCACATTCTGGTCATGGGTGACCCGCGCTTCGCCAAAGCTGTAGCGCTCCGCCAGATCCGCGATGGCCTCCATCTGGCTGTCGGTGACATCTCCCGGGGGTACGCCGGTGGGTTTGGTGGACAGGCGGACCGCGCGATAACCGGCTACCCGGTGGGGGTGGGTGTTGCGCTCCAGCCACCGTGCAAACCCCTTGTCTGCGGCGGCCTGAGCGGCCAGGACGGTATCGCTCTCAGCGCCGTCGAAGTGGGTGTAGTCGGGACTGCGGAAAAAGGATTTAGCCCATTCGATGGCCTCCGGGGTCAGCTGGTCGGCGCCCTCTTTGACAAGCTGCCACTCGTTTTCCACCAGGCGGCCAAATTCTGTGGCGCCCATGGCTTTGACCAGTATTTTGATCCGCGCCTTGTACTTGTTGTCGCGACGCCCCAGCTGGTTGTAGATGCGCACTATGGCTTCCAGGTAGGACAGCAGGTGGCGCTCGGGCAGAAACTCGCGGATGCGCTCGGCAATGACCGGTGTGCGTCCCTGGCCGCCTCCCACATAAATCTCAAAGCCGATTTCGCCTTCGCGACGCACCATTTGCACGCCGATATCGTGCACCCGGATGGCCGCTCGATCGGATTTGGCACCGTTGACCGCTATCTTGAATTTGCGCGGCAGATAGGCGAATTCCGGATGGAAGGTGGACCACTGGCGAATCAGTTCACAGTATGGGCGCGGGTCCAGTATTTCGTCCCGGGCCACGCCGGCATAGGGGTCGGAAGTCGTGTTGCGGATACAGTTGCCGCTGGTCTGGACCGCGTGCATCTCCACTTCTGCCAGCTCGGTCAGAATGTCCGGCACATCCTCGAGATTCGGCCAGTTCAGTTGCAGATTTTGGCGGGTGGTGAAGTGGGCATAGCCCTTGTCGTAATCGCGGGTGATGCGCGCCAGACGGCGCAATTGCCGGCTGCTCAGCAGCCCGTAGGGCACCGCGATACGTAGCATGGGGGCCAGGCGCTGCACATAGAGGCCGTTTTGCAGGCGCAGGGGCAGGAACTCCTCTTCGCTGAGCTCACCCCGCAGATAGCGCTCCGTCTGGCCGTGGAACTGTTTCACACGGTCTGTCAGGAGGGCGCGGTCCCGGTCGTCATATTGGTACATAACAGCTTGATTCTATTGACTTTTTACAAGGGCCCAAAAATCAGGTCAAGGCCCCGCCGAGTTTTCACCGCCGCATAACATACCAGCGCGCTTATACAAAAAATAACAATTTTTTCCGCTATGTTAGTAACTAAAGGTTATATCAGCCGGGGGTTAGAGCGGCCGGTCGGTTGCGCAGCGGTTGGGTATTTGGTCTACTTGGCCCACCGCTCTGTAGCGGTGGACCTCAGAAGATAAGAATAATCAGCAATCGGAGTACTGCGATGAATGAAGAGGCAGCTGTAACCAGTGATAGTGACAACCTGGCGGACGCAATCGCGGCAGTGGCATTGGTAGCGATTTTCGTTGCCGTGTGCATCTACTGGGTCGCCATTCAGTAAACCGCCACCTCCCTCGCTGCCCGGGTTCGTGTTGTACCGGGCTGGTTTCCGGCCCTTCCGGGGCCTCCGGATATCGACCCTCAGCCCATATTGGCCAGCACTGTCTTGACCACCAATACCAGGGCGCACACGAACAGGGTGGTGAAAATAACCCCGGCGGCAATGTAGGCGCCGAAACTGCCGCGGCTGAAATCCCGCTGTCGGTTCCTGTCACTCTGCACCCCCACCGCCGCAGCCAAGGTGCTCATCACCACCTGGCCGAAAGAGGGTTTGTGCGGCTTCTGCTGCGAGGATTCCGGTGTTTCTTTCATAGGTAGTTTGTCTCCATCATTATTAACCCTGCAATCCAGTGGATGATCCCTCACCGCTACTCCTCCAGATTCGGGGCCAGCCAGCGTTTCAGCTCCTCCACCGGCATACCCTTGCGCCGGGCCAGGCTGGTGACCTGGTCGCTGCCGATCTTGCCCACGTTAAAATATTTGGCGCCCGGGTGCGCGAAGTACCAGCCACTTACCGCGGCCGCCGGCGTCATGGCAAAATGCGATGTCAGCTGGACGCCGGTATTCTCCTCCGCATCCAGCAGCCGGAATAGGGCGGCTTTCTCCGTATGGTCGGGACAGGCCGGGTAGCCCGGTGCCGGGCGGATACCGCGGTAGGCCTCCCTGATCAGTTCCTCGTTGCTCAGGGATTCGCCCTCGGCGTAACCCCAGTAATCCGTGCGGACCCGGCGGTGCAGATGTTCGGCGAAGGACTCCGCCAAACGGTCGGCCAGCGCCTTCACCATAATTGCGTTGTAGTCATCGTGGGCGGCCTCGTACTGAGCCGCCAGCTCATCGGCGCCTATCCCGGTGGTCACCACAAAGCCGCCCACATAGTCGGCAACGCCGCTTTCCACAGGAGCCACGAAATCCGCCAGTGAGCGGCAGTGTCCGTCGCCGCCCCGTTTGTTCACCTGCTGGCGCATATGGTGCAGGCGGATCAGCTCTTCGGTGCGGGACTCGTCCTTATACACGATGATGTCGTCCCCATCGCTGTTGGCGGGCCAGAGTCCGATCACCGCGCGGGCGCGGAGCAGTTTTTCGTCGATGACCTTTTGCAGCATCCACTGCGCGCTCTTAAATAAATCCGTCGCCGCTTCACCCACCACCTCATCGTTCAGAATAGCGGGATACTTGCCGGCCAGATCCCAGGAGATAAAGAAGGGCGTCCAGTCGATGGTGTCCAGCAGCTTTTGCAGCGGGAAGTCGTCGATCACGGTGATGCCCAGGCGGTTGGGCACGCTGGGCGTGTAACTTGCCCAGTCAAACCTGGGGGCGGCTGCCAGGGCTTCGCTATAACTGAGGCGGGTATCAGTGCGCCGGCGGTTGCCGGAGCGCTGGCGCACCTTGTGGTACTCCTCCCGGACGCCGCTGACAAAGCCGGGTTTCAATTCACTGGACAACAGGCTGCTGGCAACGCCCACCGCCCGGGATGCATCGGCTACGTAGACGGTCTGATCCTGTGAATACAGCGGATCGATTTTTACCGCCGTATGGGCCTTGGATGTGGTGGCGCCGCCAATCAGCAGGGGGATGTCGAAGCCCTGGCGCTCCATTTCAGCGGCCACGTGCATCATCTCATCCAGGGAAGGGGTGATCAGCCCAGACAGGCCGATGATGTCACAGTTTTTTTCGGCGGCGGTCTGTAGAATCGTTTCCGCCGGCACCATCACTCCCAGGTCGATCACCTCAAAATTGTTGCAGGCCAGTACCACTCCCACAATGTTTTTGCCGATATCGTGCACGTCCCCTTTTACCGTGGCCATCAGGATGCGCCCGTTGGACTGGCGCGGGCCGCTTTTCTCCGCCTCGATATAGGGTTGCAGATAGGCCACCGCCTGTTTCATCACCCGCGCCGACTTCACCACCTGGGGCAGGAACATTTTGCCCTCGCCAAACAGGTCGCCGACCACGTTCATGCCGTCCATCAGCGGGCCTTCGATCACCTCCAGCGGGCGGTTTGCCGCCTCCCGCGCCTGCTCTGTATCCTCTTCGATATAGGTGGTGATCCCTTTTACCAGCGCGTGTTCCAGGCGCTTGTTCACGGGCCACTGGCGCCAGCTGAGATCCTCCTTGCGCGCTTGTCCGCTGCCATCGCCGCGGTAGCTTGCCGCTATTTCCAGCAGTCGCTCGGTACTGTCCAGGCGCCGGTTGAGGACCACATCCTCCACCCGCTCCCGCAGCTGTTGCGCGAGGTCGTCGTACACTGCCAGCTGTCCGGCGTTCACTATGCCCATATTCAGGCCGGCCCGGATGGCGTGATAGAGGAACACCGAGTGAATGGCTTCCCGCACCGGATTGTTGCCGCGGAAAGAGAAGGACACATTGGACACGCCGCCGCTCACTTGTGCGCCGGGCAGGTTTTCGCGAATCCAGCGGCAGGCCTCGATAAAGTCCACCGCGTAATTATTGTGTTCGTCGATGCCGGTGGCGACGGCAAAGATATTGGGGTCGAAAACGATATCCGAGGGCGCAAAACCGACTTTTTCCACCAGCAGGTCATAGCTGCGGCGGCAGATCTCGATTTTTCTCGCCAGGGTGTCCGCCTGGCCCGTCTCGTCGAAAGCCATCACCACCACGGCGGCCCCATAGCGCCGGCACAGGTCTGCCCGCTGGATAAATTCCGTCTCGCCTTCCTTCAGGCTGATGGAATTGACGATGGGTTTGCCCTGTATGCACTGCAGGCCGGCCTCGATCACCTCCCACTTGGAGGAGTCCACCATAAAGGGCACCTTGGCGATTTCCGGTTCACCCGCCGCCAGGTTCAGGAATCTGCGCATCGCCGCGGTCGAATCCAGCATCGCTTCATCCATATTGATATCGATGACCTGGGCACCGTCCTCCACCTGCCGGGCGGCCACCTCCAGGGCGGTGTCATAGTCCTCCTCGAGGATCAGGCGTTTGAACCGCGCGGAACCTGTTACGTTGCAACGCTCCCCCACATTCACAAACAGGGAGTCGCTATCCACCACAAAGGGTTCCAACCCCGCCAGGCGGAGAGCGGGCTTGGCCGGCGGTGGTTTTCGCGGCGGTATATCGGCGACCGACCGGGCGATAGCGGCGATATGATCCGGTGTGGTACCACAGCAGCCGCCGAGAATATTGACGAATCCACTCTGGGCAAACTCGGTGACAATGGTCGCGGTCTCTTGTGGTGTCTCGTCGTAATCGCCGAACTCATTGGGCAGGCCCGCGTTGGGGTGCGCCGAAACAAAGGTGGAGCAGATACCGGAGAGGGCCTCCACATAGGGCCGCAGTTCCGTCGCTCCCAGAGCGCAGTTGAGGCCCACACTCAGCGGCTCCGCGTGGGCCACCGAATAATAAAAGGCCTCCGTGGTTTGGCCGGACAGAGTGCGGCCGGATGCATCGGTGATGGTGCCGGAAATCATAATCGGCAGCTCGGTTCCCAGGTCGTCAAACAGCTGCCTAACGGCGTAGATAGCCGCCTTGGCGTTGAGCGTATCGAACACCGTCTCGATCAGGATTATGTCGCTGCCGCCCTCTATGAGCGCCTGTCCCGCCTCCACATAATTGTCCACCAGCTGCTGGAAAGTGACGTTGCGCGCCCCCGGGTCGTTCACGTCCGGCGAAATGCTGGCGGTCCGCGATGTGGGCCCCAGCACCCCGGCCACCCACCGGGGCCTGTCCGGGGTCGACAGCGCATCGGCGGCCTTGCGGGCTATTTGGGCGGCGGCCAGGTTCAGTTCTGTGACCAGCTCCTCCAGGTCGTAGTCGGCCTGGGACAGGCGGGTGGCATTAAAAGTGTTGGTCTCAATAATATCGGCACCGGCCTGGAGATAGTCCCGATGCAGTTGTTCGATCAGGTCCGGCCGGGTGATGTTGAGCAGGTCATTGTTGCCCTTGAGGTCCCGGTGGTGGTCGCCGAAGTGCTGGCCGCGGTAGTCCGCCTCGTGCAGCCCCGCCTGCTGGATCATGGTTCCCATGGCCCCATCCAGAATCAGGATACGCCGGGCCAGGGCGGCGTGAAGCTGTTGAATACGCAGGCGGCGGGAATCTGAAGACATGGAAACACTCTTATTGCGGACCGGGGCGGGCGGCGGCAATCTTAGCACAACCGCCGCGGGTGGCCCCGGTTGCCGGCACTCCCAAAGCCCTCCCCGAGATTGGTATGGCGCCTTACAGCAGATCGGTATCGCCGGTGATGACCCACCGGTCTAACCCGTAAGAGGCGGATGCCGCTATTGGGTCGCAGAAAGACACCATTTTTCTGCTTGGCCGGACTAACCCACCTTATTTCGGTTCAGGTTCCACTGCAGGGTCTCAGGGAGTAGAATACCCGACAAGGAAACTAGGTTATTCGGGAAAGCTATGTCAGAGCAGAGCGCAGAATTGAATGTGACCATCACCGAGTCCGCCCAGGCGTACCTGCGTGAGTTGTTGGAAAAACAGAACTGTGAGGGCATTGCCATTCGCATGTTTGTATCCAGCCCCGGCACTCCCAACGCCGAAACCTGTATCGCCTACTGCCGCCCGGGTGAAGAGCAGGAAGACGATGTGGTTGTGGAACTGGAGGGTTTCAGGGCCTACTTCGAGAATCGATCGGTTCCCTATCTGGATGAGGCCCGGGTGGATTACGCCAGTGACAAGATGGGCGGCCAGCTGACCATCCGCGCGCCCAACTCGCGCATGCCCAAAATCACTGACGACAGCCCCATCGAGGACCGTATCAATTACGTTCTCTACAACGAGATCAACCCGATGCTGGCTGCCCATGGTGGACAGGTCAGCCTGGTGGAGTTTACCGATGACCACTATGCGGTACTCAGGTTTGGGGGTGGCTGCCAGGGCTGCGGTATGGTGGACATGACCCTGAAGGAGGGCATAGAGAAGACTCTGAAGGAGAAGATTCCGGAACTCGCCGGAGTCCGGGACGTCACCGACCACAGCGATAAAACCCAGGCCTACTACTGATATGTTGCTGAGAAAGCCCTCCCTGGCTTTTCTCAGCTCGGGTTTGCGGCGCATGTCCGCAAACCTTTCACGACAAATTGAGCAATTACCGGCTTGATTTGCCCCCCGAACACCCCTGTTCGAAACAGCAGGCTGCAGACGAAGTCTTTTTTGACAGCCCGCTATTAACCCTGCAATCCCAGCTCCGCGACCCGCTCACTGGGCCTCGAAAAACTCGAATTCGTCTACATTGTCCAGATAGGCGCCGTCATACCCCGCATCGATGATCCGGTCCAGGTAGGCGCCCTCCCCACCGAACAGTATCTCCTGCCAGGGCTCCAGCCAGTAGCGCACATGGTAGTTTGTTGCACTCTCTGCGACCTGCTCGTCCAGCCAGATCGGAGGATTGGTGAGCCAGAAATCCTCCCAGTAAAAGAGGTCGCTCTGCGCCTGGCCGATACTCATGTAGGCCAGCAGCAGCCGCTCCCCGCCGTCCCGCTTCAGGCGCATCTGCTGCAGCTGCTCCTGGCTGTATGGTTCGCCATTGAAAAAGAAATCCAAAATCACCACGTCGTAATCCGTATCAGCCACCGCATCCACAAATGCCTGCGGACTCGCAAAGCTGCTCGGATTGATCAACTGCAAAAAATTGCGCGCAAAAGTGAGGTCCTCTATATCCGCCCGGTTTTCCCCCGGGAGCACCGTCGGGTGGGACGGAATTGTATTTAGAAGCCTTTGTGGTGCCGCGAATCCCAAATAATCCGCTTCCTGGTTGAGGCGGATGGACTCGTCGATATTCGCCTCACTGCTGGCAAAATCCGTCACCAGTGCCACCAGGTCCCCGTCGTCCCTGGCAATATTCAGCAACTGCTGCAGATTGTCCGATTGCGCCGCCGGCGTGGGTTGATCGACTGCCGTGTTGAGCCCGAAAAAAACGCCCTGTTGCGCAATGCCATCCAGTGCATTGAGGTAGGCGGTTTCCGGGGTCCCCGAGGCCTGTCCACTGCTGGTCACCAATGGCAAAGCATCCTGGGGCACTATAATAAAGTCCCTGTCGCGGCGCTTGGCATAGCGACTTATTTCTATCACCAGGTCGCGCATTTCCTGTCGGTAATCGGTGGTAACGCCGTTGTCCGGCAGAAAATCCGGCACGTCGTCAAAATCACAGGCGAAGAGGGGCAATGCCAGTAAAACGATTGCGAGGCGTTTTAGCATAGTCTTTTCCTTAAGCAGTGCATTTTATCCGCCCCAGCTTGGTATAGCCGGCTGAATCCCTGTCCACTTATAGGGTGGAGCTGCGCAAACAGGTATTAAGTCGCTGTATAAGCCGCTGAATAGGGATGAAGGGCTGGTGACTGTCGCTTATTCTGTCTATTCATAGATTCCCGGTCAACAGCCCTGGCCGCCCTTAACCTTAATTTACTGAGTTAAATGGGACACACAGATGTGCCACTGATGTCGCTTGCCGGATTAATCTAATAGATTTAAATAACAGCGGCCAACAGTGAATAGCTGTTTGGTGCTTCAGTCCCCACTGGATCTTTGGTCTTCTCCGGACAGGCTTATCCCGACCCGGTATCCAAGTATTGCAGTTTTGGCGGATATTGAAGCAGTGCTGTTCCAAATCTGTCCGCAACAGTCGTTTTGCTGAAAATATTGAGTTTTTCTTCAGTTTTGCCGCCCCGAATAGCTGATCCGCTGTCGACCCAAATGGGCAATGCGCACTATTCTTCAGCCATTTGTGGCTTGACCTGTCAGGAAAAGTGCATCGGAGCAACAGCCCCTTATCCAGTGTTTCAGGCTCAGCCACCAAATCAGCAGATTTGTAGCTGGAGTAGGGAAACCCCTGGCACTGGCAGCGGGAAGGCAAAGAGGGGGCGTTGGCAGGCTGCAGGCAGAGCTTTTTTCAGCAGCAATTTTGAACTGTTCGCTTGACGGGAAAGCTTAGGGCAGAGCTGTTGCTACGGTATTGAGGGCAGAACAGAGGGAATTTGTACAAGAAAAAATCTGATCGATTGTTTTTATACCGAATTGCTCGCAAATTGGGCCGAAAGGCTTGGTGTGCACACTTCACAATTTGACAGGTCAAATGTAAACTTTCGCGCCATCTACAGGCATGTGCAGATCCGGTGCGACCTCCTTTTAGTTTGCGCCAGATTGCGAAGCCATTGGGTGTTTGCATAGGACCTGGCGAATCACAGGACTCCGGTCCCCGGTCACTTCTTTTTTTAACTATGGCCCCCGCCTGGCCGTCGAATACTAGCAGGTTGTTGAAAAAGCCCTCCCTGGCTTTCCTCAACCCGGGTTTGCGTCGCATGTCCGCAAACCCTCCACGACAAATCAAGCATGTAACTGCTTGATTTGCGGCCCGAACATCCCTGTTCGGGACAGCAGGCTGTTGAAAAAGTGCTTTTCAACAGCCTGCTAGGGATAAAGACTGCTTTCTCATGAGTGGTACGGCTTGGGTAAGCTTTTTCACGCGCATCGACCTTCACTTGAGGTTTGTCGACAAAAACAATAACCGGGGAAGTGTTGCTCACCTGGGATATCAAAGGATAAACAGTGTCATTTAGTAAGCCTCTTCTGGTCGCTTTGGCCGCTCTGATTAGTACCATCCTGGCCGGCTGTGACTCCGGTATTTGGGATTCCCCCGCGGCCCAGCTGGAATCCATCCAGGTAACGACGCCGCAGGGCACCTCCACCGATATCTCGCTGACGGTGGGCGACAGTCAATCATTGACTGCCCTGGGCCGCTACAGTGATGGCAGCACCGCCGATATCACCGACAGTGTCAACTGGCGCAGTGACAATGCGGCCATCGCCGCTGTCGATGCCGATGGCAGGATCGCCGCTATCAGTCAGGGCAGTACCCGCATCTCCGCCAGCTTAAATGGCATTACCAGCAATACCGTCACCGTCGCCGTCGCCGACCCGGTCTTGACCAGTATCCAGGTGACACCGGCGGTGGTGAAGCTGCCCAAGGGTAACAGCCAGCAATTCACCGCCCTGGGCCGCTATAACGATGGCAGCACCGCCGATCTCACCAGCAGCGTCAGTTGGCGCAGCGACGATACCGACATCGCCACCGTGGACAACCTGGGCGAACTTAAGGCCGTGGCTATCGGCAGCACCGCTGTCACTGCCAGCCTGGGCGATATTGTCAGCAATCGTGTGGCGGTCACCGTCACCAATGCCGTCCTGACCGCCATTCAGGTGACACCGCCAAGCGCCAGCCTGCCCAAGGGCAACAGCCGGCAACTCACCGCGCTAGGTACCTTTAGTGACGGCAGCACACTGGATCTTACCGACAGCGTCAGTTGGAGCAGCGACAGTACCGCCATTGCCACCGTGGACAACCTGGGTGAACTCACCGCAGTGGACCTGGGTAACACCACCATTTCTGCCAGCCAGGACGATGTTGTCAGTAATAGCGTGGCCATCACTGTCACCAGTGCCATTTTAACCAGCATTCAGGTCACACCGCCCAGCGCTAACCTGCCCAAAGGCAATACCCAACCGCTTGCCGCCCTGGGCACCTATAGCGATGGCACCACTGCGGATCTGACCAATAGTGTCGCCTGGACCAGTAGCGATACAGGGATTGCTGCCGTGGATAGCCAGGGTGCGCTGATCGCTGTCGACGAAGGCAATGTGACCATTTCTGCCAGCCAGGACGATATCGTCAGTAATACGGTGACAGTGACCGTGTCCAGTGCCGTATTGACCGGTATTCAGGTGACCCCGGCCGTGGTCAGTCTGCCCAAGGGCAACGCCCAGCAACTCACCGCCCTGGGCACCTATAGTGACGGCACCAGTGTCGATCTCACCGACAGTGTGGACTGGCATATTGGCGATACCGCCATTGCCACCCTGGATATGTTGGGTGAACTCGTGGCGGTGACCGAGGGCAGCACCACGGCCTTTGCCAGCTCCGAAGGTATTGCCAGTAATACTGTCACGATCACGGTCACCGGCGCCGAGTTAACCAGTATTCAGGTGACCCCGGCCAGCGTCGACCTGGCCAAAGGCAATACCCAACAGCTCACCGCCCTGGGCCGCTACACCGACGGCAGCAGTGCCGATATCACCGACAGCGTCGACTGGCACAGCGACAATACCGCCATTATCACCGTGGACAGCCTGGGGGAAGCGACGGCAGTAGAGGAAGGCAGTACTACGGCCTCTGCCAGTTGGGGTGGCATCGTCAGCAATACAGTGACCGTCACCGTGAGCGGTGCCGTTTTGACTGCGATTCAGGTAACGCCGGCCAGCAACAGCCTGGCCAAGGGCAACAGCCAGCAGCTCACCGCCCAGGGTACTTTTAGTGATGGCACTACGGCTGATCTCACTAGCAGTGTTGCCTGGACCAGTAGCGATACCAATATTGTTACGGTCGATAGCAGTGGTGAACTGACGGCGGTCGATGAGGGCAACGCGACAGTGTCCGCCAGCCAGGATGGCATTGTCAGCAATACCGCCACAGTCACCATCACCGGTGCCGTCTTAACTGCGCTTCAGGTAACACCGGCGACCATCAGACTGGCCAGGGGCAACAGCCAGCAACTCGCCGCCATGGGCACCTATAGCGACGGCAGCACTGCTGATCTGACCAATAGTGTCGCCTGGACCAGTAGCAACACGGCCACCATAACGATCAATACCCTTGGCCAAGCGGTGGCCGTCGGTCTGGGCAATGCCGAAATCTCTGCCAGTCAGAACGGCATTGCCAGCAATACCGCAGCAGTTACCGTCACCCCCGCCGTATTGACCGCGATTCAGGTGACACCGGCCACCGTCGATCTGGCCAAAGGCAATGCCCAACAGCTCACCGCCCTGGGCCTCTACAGTGATGGCACTATCGCCAGTCTCACCAGTGTGGACTGGCACAGCGACGATACGGCAATCGCCACTGTGGATATAGGGGGCCAACTCACGGCGGTGGAAGAGGGCAGTACCATCGCCTACGCCCGTTTGGGTGGCATTGCCAGCAATCCCGTAACCGTCAATGTCACCGGCGCCGTATTAACCGCGATTCAGATAACGCCCGCCAGCAACAGTCTGGCCAAGGGCACCACGCAGCAACTAACGGCCGAGGGCACTTTTAGTGATGGCACCACTAGCGATCTTACTAGCAGTGTTGCCTGGAGCAGTAGCGATACCCATATTGCCACGGTGGATAGCAGTGGTGAACTGGCGGCGGTCAATGAAGGCAATGCGACTGTCTCTGCCAGCCAGGCGGGGATTGATAGCAACACCGCCACAGTCACTGTCACCGGTGCGGTATTAACCGCGATTCAGGTCACACCGGCCAGCAATAGTCTGGCTAAGGGCACCACGCAACAACTAACGGCCCAGGGCACTTTTAGTGATGGCACCACGGAGGATTTGACTGATAACGTTGCCTGGACCAGTAGCGATACCCATATTGTTACGGTCGACAGCCAGGGCCAACTGGCGGCGGTCAATGAAGGCAGCGCGACGGTTTCCACCAGTCAGGATGGGGTTGCCGGCAATGCGGTGGCAGTTACGGTTACCCCCGCGGCGTTAACCGGTCTCCAAGTGATACCGGCGAGCGTCAGCCTGGCCCTGGGCAGCAGCGAGCCGCTCTTCGCCGAGGGCACCTTTAGTGATGGCACTACGGCTAATGTGACCGACAGTGTGAGCTGGAGCAGTGACGATACCGCGATTGCCCGCGTAGACACTCAGGGCAAACTGATAGCAACGGGTCTGGGCAATACGACGGTGTCTGCCAGCCAGGATGGCATTGTCAGTAATACTGTGGCGGTCACAGTCACCGCTGCCGTATTAACCGCCATCCAGGTGACACCGTCCACGGTCAGCCTGGCCAGGGGCAATCGCTTGCAATTAAGCGCCCAGGGTACCCTTAGTGATGGCAGTACCGCCGATCTCACCAGTAGTGCCAACTGGAATAGCGGTGACCACGCCATCGCCACCGTAGATAGCCAGGGTGAAGTCACTGCTGTGGGCGTGGGCAGCACGACGGTGTCCGCCAGTCAGGAGGGGATTGTCAGCAATACGGTGACGCTCACTGTGCCTTCCCTGGAAAAGGTACAGGATGTCACGCTGAATTTTGAGGCCGTCAAGCGTTTTCGTTTTGACTGGACCGAGGTTGCCGGCGCTAGCCATTACCGGCTATTGGAAAACCCCGATGGTATTTCCGGCTTTAGCCCGGTTGGCGAAGAGGTGACAACGGGTACCCTGGCACTGGAAGTGCCCCTCTACGCCCGTACCAATGCGCAATATATCCTGCAAGCTTGTGCCGGCCGGGGTGCTGGGGAGCTGTGTATCGACTCGGATCCCATCTCGGTCAGCGGCACCCTGGTGGGCAGTATCGGCTACTTTAAGGCCAGCAATACGGACAGGCGTGATGGTTTTGGTTTCTCTGTGAGCCTGAGTGCCGACGGCCATACCTTGGCCGTGGGGGCTCCCGGTGAAAGCAGCAATGCTGTGGGTATCAACCCGGCTGGTCAGAGCAACAACGCTGCCGTTAATGCCGGCGCTGTGTATCTATTTGTTCAACAGGACGGCAGCTGGGTCCAGGAAGCCTATATAAAGGCCAGCAATACGGATACAGGCGATAGCTTTGGTGGGGCTGTGAGCCTAAGTGCCGATGGCAATACCCTGGCGGTGGGGGCATTTGGTGAAGAGAGCAATGCCACTGGGGTCAACAGCACTGGCCAGGAGGTTAACCCGTTTCCAGCTGCCGGCGCCGTCTATACCTTTACCCGCGATCAAGATGGCTGGGTTCAGCAGGCCTATATCAAGCCCAGTAATACGGATGCAGGCATGAGTTTTGGTGGTTCCCTGAGTCTGAGCGCCGATGGCAATACCCTGGCGGTGGGGGCTGGGCGTGAAGACAATCAGGCCACTGGGGTCAGCAGCCAGGGGCCGCGCAATGGCGGTGCCCGCGACTCTGGCGCTGTGTATGTGTTTGCCCAAAATAACGGTATCTGGGCCGAGCAGGCCTATATCAAGGCCAGCAATAGCGAGGCAAATGATCTATTTGGTCTTGCTGTGAGTCTGAGCGCCGATGGTAATACCCTGGCGGTGGGGGCCAACGGTGAAGACAGCCCCGCCACCGGGGTGAATGGCAACCAAGGCAATAATTTTCGCCAAACGCAAACGAGCGGTGCTGTCTATCTATTTAGCCGCGATGCTGTGACTGGCTGGGATCAGGAGGCCTATATCAAGGCCAGCAATACCGGTGAAGCGGACTTTTTTGGTACGAGCGTCAGTCTGAGCGCCGATGGCAACACTCTGGCGGTGGGGGCAGAGGGTGAAGACAGTAATGCCACCGGAATCAATGCAGACCAACAAAATAATGATGCCTTCAGATCCGGTGCTGTCTATGTGTTTAGTCGCGATGCTGTGACTGGTTGGGATCAGCAGGCCTATATCAAGGCCAGCAATACGGATAGAGACGATGGCTTTGGTGCGGCTGTGAGCCTAAGCGCCGATGGTAACACCCTGGCGGTGGGGACAATCAAGGAAGACAGCCGCACCACCGGAGTCAATGCTAATTCACAAAATAATACTGCCTCCAGGTCCGGTGCTGTCTATGTGTTTCGTCGCAACGCGGGCAGCTGGTTCGAGCAGGCCTATGTCAAGGCCAGCAATACGGACATCGGCGACGAATTCAGTAGTTCGGTCAGTTTAAGCGGAGACGGCACTACCCTGGCCGTGGGTGCACTCGATGAAGACAGCGATGCCACCGGAATCGGTAATGATCAGAGCAATAGTGCTGATGATCCTTTTGATTACAATGGTGGCGCCGTCTATGTGTACTGAGTCTGGATTCCTGGCAGGCTGTTGCAAAAGTGTTTTTCAACAACCTGCTAGTGGGCTATGCGGAAAATAAGGTTACGTGATTTGATTTCATGTATACTTGCCCCATGGATACTCCGGACGTTTTTACAATTACCGCTCATGATGCAGCGACCCTGGAAAGCTGGATTCGCAGCACCTCGCTTCAGCAGGGT
>NZ_JBFLAB010000033.1:0-45611 GCF_040742695.1 Microbulbifer discodermiae
ATGAAGTAGAGCGTCTGTTTCGCCGCTTGAAAGGTTTCCGAAGAATATTTAGTCGATTTGATAAGTTGGATGTCGTTTTTAAGTTCTTCATCAACTTTTCATTGATCGCTGACCGGCTAATTAGTGTTAACAGGCCCTAGCAGGGTAATGACTACCCGCGCAAACTCCATCGATAAAACCGTTATTTTGGTGGACCTCTTCCCCGGTATAAGCCCAGTCCCAGGGCAGGGTTCTCGCCTCTATCGGCGATAATCCCCAGACACCTAACAAGGTTGCTGGTAGATACATAGGGTAGAGCGTTACGGCTATGAGTATCAAATTCATCTTAAAGAACCTCTGATCAATTCAGTACTGCCACAGGCCCGCTCTGCGGGGCTTTGCGTAGAGCAGGCTCGCTGTGCTGCTGATGGGGGCACAACTGATATAGCGACCCGAAACCCTTGGAAATAGTGGGGCAATTGCTGCACCCTAGGAGGTTGCCAAGGATACCCCTGATTTTTGTGCCTATGAATTTTACAAAAGAGTTTTTGTCGCACCTGGCCCGGGCCCGGGCCCTGGTGGCCCAGAAGCGGTTCAATCAGGCGGAACAGCTGTATGGACAGCTTTTGGAGACTGGAGAGGGGCGTGAGGGACTGTTGCGCGAGATTTTCCAGCTGCATATGCAACAAAAGGAATTGGCCAAAGCGTCCGTTTGCCTCCACCAGCTGGCCAATGAGTTCCCAGCGAAACCAGGCTACTGGTTGCGTGTGGCGGAACTGGCGCAGTCGATGGGAGATCTTGACAAGGCCATCGGTGCCTATCGCAGTTTTTTGCAGCGGCTACCGGACAGGCCGGACAATATCTACAACTTTGCCCGCTTGCTCAAGGGGGCTGGCCACCTGGAGGAGGCCCTGGAGCAGTATCGGAAAGCTCTGAGTAAAAATATCTCACACCCGGAGGAAGTTTATACCAATATCGGCGTGATCTGTTCCGAGCTGCGGCAGGAGCAGGAGGCGCGCCAGAGTTTTGGTAAAGCTTTGGACATCAACCCCAACTATATTCCGGCGCTGGTGAATCTCGCCGGGTTATTAGAGGAAGAAGGCGATAGAGAATCCGTAGCGGATTACTACCGGAAAGTCCTGTCCATCGACGGCAACTATAGTCTGGCTCTGTCCCGCCTGGCTTATCTACACAGGGCGCACAGTGCAGAGGATCCACTCATTCAACAGATTTCTTCCCAATTCGTCAGGCAGGGGATACCCCCGGAGGAGTTGGAAGAACTGAATTTTGCCCTTGGCAAGCTGCTGGATAACTGTGGCAGCTACGACAGGGCATTTTCCTCCTACAAGGCCGCCAATGAGCTGGGTATACGGCGTCTTGCGCCCTACAGTCGGGCGGGTCACACGGAGCTGGTTGACCGGTTGATACAGGTGTTTTCGCCGGATTGGTTTTCCGGGGAGCGCCGGGGCTTACCCGATACGCCGGTGTTTATTTGTGGTATGTTCCGCTCCGGTTCGACCCTGGTTGAGCAAATTGTAAGCGGTCATCACCAGGTCACTGGAGGAGGAGAACTGGAGTTTTTCCCCGCTTTGGTGGCGGCCATGGGGGAGCATTATCCACAGGCAATAAAGGACAAGGGTAGTGATTTTTTTCGCCGGAACGGCGGTGACTACCTGAGTTACCTTAAAAGAAGATTTCCATCTGAGGATATTGTCACCGATAAGCGGCCGGATAATTTTCTGCATATTGGCCTGATCAAGAGTATTTTCCCCGGTGCCAGGATAATCTGGACCCGGCGCGCTTTTCTCGACAACTGCCTGTCCATTTACTTTCAGCAGTTGGGTGGGGGTATGAATTACTCCGCAGATCTCGACAGTATTGGTCACTATTGCGTTGAACAGCTGCGGCTGATGGAGCATTGGAAGGGATTGTTTCCAGACAGTATTATCGAGGTCAATTACGAGAAGCTGGTGGCCGAGCCGGAGGCGGAGACGCGCGGACTGTTGCGCTTTCTGCAGTTGCCATGGGATCCCGCCTGCATGAACTTTATCGAACGAAAAAACTATGTGAAAACTGCGAGTATCTGGCAGGTACGTGAAGGCATCCACCGCGGATCCGTCGGTCGTTACCGGCATTACCAGTCTCACCTGGGGGTGCTGGAGAAATACCTCTCCGACCTATTGCTGGAAAAGCAGCCTTAAAACAAGGTCGCGATAGAATTTCCATCGCGCCCTTGTTTTTATTAGGACTTTAACCCGGCGGCCAGTTCGGCTGCCGGGTTATGGCACTGAAAAATCAGAAGTCCAGCGTCATGCCCAGGAAGGCGTAACGGCCCAGTGCGTCATAGGTGCCTGGGAAGGTGTTGCCGTTACCGAAAATATCGGCTCCGGCGTCTGCGGTGAGAGGCGGCTCCTCGTCCAGCACATTGTTGATTCCGCCGCGCAAGGTCACATTGTCGGTGGCGACCCAGGACGCCGACAAATCGAAGTAATTCACCGCATCGAAGTTGGCGCCATTGGCGCCCAGGTCGTCAACTGCTCCGATATAGCGCCACCCGCCAGTTACGTCAACATCCCAGGGCGAGACCCAAGTCGCGCGGACCGTGCTGGCGAATTCAGGAGTTGGTTCGCCGCAGGCACCATTCCAGACACCGACGCAGTCTTGAACCGGTTCACCGATAAACTCCTGCTGATCCCATTTGGTAAGGTAAGTGGCGATCCAGTTGATGTCGATTGCGCCCAGAGAGCCGATGTCAAAGCCGTAGTTGGAGTTGATGTCGATGCCTTCGGTTTCGAAGAAGCCGATATTGACGTCGGTGGCGGTGATGCCGGCGGAGCCAATCCATAGGTTGCCATTGGCACCGCGGTTGATTGCATCACAGAAGAGAGCGTCACCGGTTTCCAGACACTTATTCAGAATGGTTTCGGGGTCGATGCCGGCGATAGCGTCGGTGACCTGGATATTGAAGTAATCGACGCTAAAGGTCAGGCCTTCCACGAAGGACGGCGAGTAGACAAAACCAAACGACAGGGTTTCAGACTCCTCCGGGGCTAAGTCCGGGTTGCCGCCGCCGACTACGTTGTACTGGCCGGCCGAATTGTCAATAGCATCGCCATAGGTGGCCGCTGTGATACCGGAGTTCTGGCACTGTTCCAAAGTGGCAGTAGGGCCTATGAGATTACCGCTAGCGTCGGTGCGCGAGCCGCAGGGGTCCTGGGTTAGATCGAATAATCCGATCGCTTCGGGGCGGAAGAGTTCGCGAATGCTCGCGTGACGTACCGCGGACTGGAAGCTGCCGCGCAACTTCAAGTCCTCGGTAGGTTGCCACTCGACGCCCAGCTTGTAAGTGTCGGTCTGCACGTCGGTGGAGTAGTCGGAATAGCGATAGGCCAGGTCCAGGCCCAGATACTCAATGCCGGGTCGATCGCTCACCAAGGGCACACTCATTTCACCGAACACTTCCTGCACGCTGAGAGAGCCGGATACCGGTAGAACCGGGCCGCCCTGGCCCGCGCCGTCACCGGTCTGAAAACCGTTGTCGGGGGAGAAATTCAGAGAATCGCGGCGGCTTTCCAGGCCCAGGACCACCGCTACGCCTGTGTCGGCGGTGGGCAGCTTTACCCCATAGTCGGTGAGGTCGCCGGAAACATAACTGGAGAAGATTTCCTGTTCGGTGGTTCCGCGGGCAAACAGTGGCAGTACCAGATAGTCGACGGCTTCCTGGGTGACGCCGCCCTCCTGGAAGATGTTCCAGGGTACGCAGCTGGGATCCGAGCCGTCCAGCACTGACTGACAGACCGGGTTGCCGTTCTCGTCCCGGCGCACGTCGAGGGCGCGGCGGATGCGGTTGATGGAGAAGTCGTTGAAGTAGGTTTCCTCCAGGCTCACTTCTGAATATTGCCAATAGACATCGTAGGACCAGTTGTTGTTGAGGTCGCCCCGAAGACCGAACACACCGCGAAAAGTGGTGTGGCGCAAGTCGTCCTGACGGGCTCCGCCCTCCACATTGCGGCGGCCGATGTAGATAGCTCCATCAGTGCTGGTGACTGCGCCTGTATCCGGATCCGTATTGGTCACCGTCAGGTCGCTGACGAAATCGTTCTCCGTCAGGCCGTAAACGCCGCAGATGGCGTCAAACTGGGCATCGGACAGAAAGGGGTTGCCGCAAAAGAGGTCATTGGTGACGAAAAAGGCGCCTGACGGAGCTATCTGCGCCACAGAGCGGTCGTCGGCGTACATGAGCTGCGTATAGATCTCCGCTTGGTCATTCACTTCATAGTGACCGAAGGCGCCCATGGTCCAGCGCTCGTCCGGGCGCTGGAAATAGTTCAGTGGGCCGAAATTGTAGTCACTGGTGGGCGGAACGAAATTGTTCCCGTCAACCGCGTACTCGAATCCTTCGGTGGTGTCGCCCTCGTTCAGGCCAAAATCGGTAAAACGACCCTCGGGTGTGGTAGGGGAACCGCCACAGCTAAAGGCGCCGGGCCTGCCCCCCAGCGCGCAACTGCTGTAGTCGCGGTCGGCCTGCAGCACTGGGTCTATCCTGCGATAGTTGGCATAGGCGGTAACATTGCCGCGGCCATTGTCCAGGTTGGCGCCCATGATTAAGGAGAAGTCATTGGTTTCGCCGTCGGTCACGCTGCCATCGGCCGCTTCGAAGCCGGCGTTTTCCACCACGCTTTGAATTCCGCTGTTATCGTTGTTGTGCTGGTAGATGCCGGTTTGGGCCTCGAAGCGCACCCCTTCAAAGTCGTCCTGCATGATGAAGTTCACAACCCCAGCGATAGCGTCCGAACCGTAGGTCGCGGAGGCGCCACCGGTCAGAACCTCAACCCGCTCCACCAGAGCTGCAGGGATCTGATTCAGGTCGGCGCCGGACCCGCCTGCCAGCGGAGAGCCGGCTGGCATACGGCGGCCGTCGATCAGTACCAGGGTGCGCTGCGAGCCCAAGCCGCGCAGGGAAACAGTGGCGGTACCAGTGGCGCCGTTGGCTACGCCGGCGGTCTGGGTGGCGGCAACCTGGGGGAGGTCGTTGATCAGGTCTTCGACGCGCACCGTGCCGGTTGCCTTAAATTCATCGGCATCCACGGTAGCTACCGGACTGATGCTGACATCGTTAGCGCGCTGGATGCGCGAGCCGGTAACGACAACCTCTTCTACGGTAGGGTCAGGCGCAGAGTTCTGTGCCGATACACTGGCGGCGGCGACAGCGCCGAGAGCCGCAATAGCAACACTCAGTGGGGTCTTGATCATGATTTATCCTTAGAAATGCAAGGTATTTATGTGAGATATATGACGTACTTATCTGTTGTATATTTACTTCTTTTAAGGAACTAATCGACTTTAATGTACTAAATAGGCATGGGGAATTTTAAGAATTAATTGTCAGTTCTTTCAGTTGATTGTGTTGATTTAAAAATAGCCGTAACGACTATTTGTTGGCCGACATGGCGGGGGAAATATCCCGCCTTAAATCGTTTAAGCGTTATTTTTTTTTAAAAAAAACCAATTTGTTGTGAAATTTTATTAATTTAACTGGCGCCTGTTTTTTTGTGGTTAATATATAGCCAGCCTGTTGGTGAAGCCGGTCTGCGAAAGATTTGGCGGGAAAGTCAATCAAGGGAGAAGAGTCGCCCAAAGGGTTTCGCCCATGGGCCCTATGGCGTAGTCAGAGTCCTGCTACCGAGTCCCGATGACCGATACGGAGATTGATGTGGATCAAGCGGGTGCTGCAGCCGGTCGGTTACCCTCGCCGCGACCATATCGTTGCATGAGGTTGCCCTATGGCCCCAGTTGACGCCTGCCCGCAAGACGGTGCCGGCGCCCTGTCCGTCGAAATGCTCAGCCGCTTCGCCGGCCCCTGTCCCCGCTATACCTCTTATCCCACTGCGGACCGGTTTTTGCCCCTGGAGGCCGGCAACTCGCCCGCAGAACCCTGGCGGGCTCTGCGCGGTAGTACCAGTCTGTCGCTCTATGTGCATATCCCCTTTTGCCGCTCCCTGTGCTACTTCTGCGCCTGCAATAAGGTGATTACCCAGCAGTACGGGCTGGTGTCCAGCTACATAGACCGATTGCTGGAAGAGGCGCACTGGTACCGCGACAAGGTGGCGGACCTGCCCGTTATCCAGTTGCATCTAGGCGGTGGAACGCCCACCTTCCTGACCGATGCCGACCTGCGCCGGCTGGTCTCCGGATTGGCGGAAGTGTTCAACCTGCATCCTCCGGGCCAAGTCGAGTACAGTGTTGAGGCGGACCCCCGCACCCTGGATCCGGAGACCCTCGAAACCCTGCGCGAGCTGGGCTTTAACCGCCTGAGTATGGGTGTACAGGATTTCGATCCGCGGGTTCAGCAGGCGATCAACCGGGTCTGTGACGAACGCTCGGTGGCGAACCTGACCCAGGCCGCGCGGGCCTGTGGATTTGGATCCATTTCCTACGACCTGGTCTACGGCCTGCCGCACCAGAGTGCCGACACCATGCGCGCCACAGTGAAAAAAGTGCTGCAGCTGGCCCCAGACCGCATAGCGCTCTATCACTACGCCCATCTGCCCGCTCGGTTCAAAGCCCAGCGACTGATCGATTCCGATGCCATGCCGTCGGCACAGGAAAAGATCACAATGCAACTGGCGGCATTGGAAGAGCTGGGTGCGGCGGGATACCAATTCCTGGGCATGGATCATTTTGCTCTTCCGCACGACGAGTTGGCCCTGGCCGCTCGGGAGGGCAGGCTGAGGCGCAACTTCCAGGGTTATACCCTGATGCCTGCCGATGCGCTGATCGGCCTGGGTGCCTCCGCCATCAGTTATAGCGCCGATGGCTACTGGCAGAATCACCACCGCCTGAAGGACTATGTGGAGCGGATTCGCGCCTGTGGCAGTGCTGCCTACAGAGGCTGGACCCTGAGCGAAGACGACCGGTTGCGCCAGCATCTGGTGATGGAGCTGATGTGCCGCATGCGCCTGGATAAAAGCGATCTGGCAGACCGCGCCGGTGGGCCCTTTGAGAAGAGGTTCGCGGAGGAGCTGCGGCGCCTGCAGCCCATGTTCGACTGCGGCCTGTTGCGCCAGGATGCGGACTCCCTCTACCTGACCGAGGAGGGCCGCTGGTTCGCCCGCAATGCCGCCTCTGCGTTCGACAGCTATCTGCACAGTGAGGCGGATACCGGTCGCTATTCCCGGGTGCTTTGACTGGCATATGGCGACTAAAAAGTGTTCAGCGGTTACAATGGCGCCTGGTGAATGTAATGGCGGCAGGGGCGCGGATATGGCGAGAAATTCGGCGGCGGTGAAGTGCAGTGAATGTACGGTCAGGCGGCTGTGCCTGCCAGCGGGGCTGCCCGAGCCGGACCTGGAGCGATTGGAGGCGCTCACCGGCGCCAGGCTCACGGTAAAGTCGGGGGAGGCCCTGTACCGAGCCGGCGACCCTTTCCACAACCTCTATGCCATCCGCTCCGGCAGTTTCAAGTGCTCAGTGCTGTCGGCGGACGGCGACGTCCAGGTGACCAACTTCGCCCTGCCCGGCGAACTGCTGGGGCTGGATGCCTACAGCACCCGCTGTCACCCGAGCTTTGCCCGGGCCCTGGAAGACAGCAGCGTGTGCGTCTTCCCATTTGCCCAGCTGGAAGTGCTGGCGCAACAGATACCGGCGTTGCAGCAGCAGATCTATGCACTCTTTTCCGAGGAGCTGCGCCAGGAAAACGAAATTCTGCTGCTGCTGGGTAAGCGCTCGGCCAATGTGCGGTTGGCCGCACTGCTGGTGAATATCTCCAGTCGCTATGCGCGCCGGGGCTATTCCGCCAGCCGCTTCGTGCTGTCCATGCCGCGGACGGATATTGCCAATTACCTGGGCCTAACGGCGGAGACCGTCAGCCGGTTGTTTTCCGCCTTTCAGCGCGATGGGTTGCTGCGGGTATCCGGCCGCGACGTGGAAATTCTGGACATCATCGCCTTGAGCGAGCTGGCCGGTACGCATTTTGTCTGCGATGAGAACGCCGTTGGGCGGGCGGTAAACCTTTAGCAGCTCGTTGAAAAAGCCTTCCCCGGCTTTCCTTTAGTGTGAACAGGCCCTAGCCCGGGTCTGCGCCGGTTTCCGATACAGGTTTTTCCAGCCAGGACACCGCCTGCTCGGGCGAGTCGAATAACTCTATCTCAGCGGAAACAAACCAGCCGGCCACTGCCGAAGCGGCGCGCAGCCAGTGCTGATTGCCGACGATGGCCGCGCGGGAGAACTGATTGCCGTGCTTTAGCCCCAGCTTGAAATCATCCCAGGCCGCGCGCAGTTCCCAACCTTCCAGTTCCCGGGCGTCGAACAGTGCTTTTACTTTTGGCTCAGTGACCGCCTCCAGGGCGCGGTCGATCATCGGCACGATGATTTCGTAATCCCGGTGGGTCAGCTTGCCGGTGGCTTTCAAATAGAGAAACACAGTGTCGTTGGTGCGTTGAATTCCAATGGATAAACCGTGTCTGTCGGCTTCTTGCATATCACTTTCTCCACTATCAGATTTCAGAGGTTCCCTGCTTCAGTATTCGCCGCCCCCGTGTCAGCGTTGCCGGGTCTATACCGAACAATTGTCCCGGCCGCGCAGTTGCCCCGCTTGATTTGGATCAGGCGGAAGGGGTTTGGGTTCCGAACGGCTGACATTGAGTTTGGTGATGTCGATGGATTTCGTAGCCCGGCCCGTAGAATCGATTTATGTCGCCCGGGTATTGATGTGAACCCGTGGCTGTTCGGCGCCTGAGAAGCCCGCTACAATCCGCGCAATTTTATCCGACAAAACACAGGAGATTATGATGCGTAATTTTGTAATGGGCGCGGCTGCGCTTGCCCTGAGCCTGACTTCCGCTGCCGCCATGGCGCAACAGGGCGGTGCCTACTGGGGTGTCACTGCGGGCATAATGGATATCGACTTGGGGAATGCTGACAGCCCGTTCAATGTCGGTCTGCGCGGAGGTTTCACTTCCCCGTCCGGTTGGGGGTTTGAAGCCGAGTACACCAACTCCCTGGTCAGCGGTGAAGCAGATCTGTTTCGCGGTCCAGCGGATGTGGATATCCAGACGCTGGCAGGCTACGGCACCTACCGCTCCCACGGCGATATTTATTTCAAGGGTCGCCTGGGTCTCCTGTTCGAAGATGTCAGTATTGGCAGTGCCAGTGACAACGATACGGGTATTTCCCTCGGCGGTGGCGTTGGTTTCAATATCAGCCCCAACACCAATCTGGAGCTGGAATACACCGTAATTGAGCAGGACGTAGGCTTTTGGTCCGGCAGCATGACGCTATCCTTCTGATCCCTGCGGGCGGCGTCCTGCCGCCCGTATCTCCGGCCCACCGGGCGCTGCGCTGATTCCCCCGGAGTGCTGCCGCGAAGAGGGGCTGCGCAGCCGGCCCCCAAACCCGTAACGTGTTGGTGTACAATGCGCGCCCTTGCGGGGTGTGGCGACACTACACTGTAGCCACGGCGCCGGAGTTGCCGGCCCTGGGCCGCCTCAATGCGCCACCGGCCCCTGTCATACCAGCCACCTGGCGCAATTGCCAGGGGTGGGGCAGCGATCAAAAAGGTCGCGTAAGGTCTGTTTGAATGCCCGATTAACCGTTGAAATCGTGGAATTTGGCATCCGCCAGCAACCCGCTTTGCCGAGGGAATACCATGTTTGATTCGTCCGTGACACTGGCCTCATTCGATCCCGAAATCTGGCAGGCTATCCAGGAAGAAGACCGCCGCCAGGAAGAGCATATCGAGCTGATTGCCTCCGAGAACTACACCAGCCCGTTGGTGATGGAGGCTCAGGGCAGCACCATGACCAACAAGTATGCGGAAGGCTACCCGGGCAAGCGTTATTACGGTGGCTGTGAGTATGTGGATAAGGCCGAGACCCTCGCCATTGAGCGCGCGAAGAAGCTGTTTGGTGCTGACTACGCCAATGTGCAGCCCCATTCAGGTTCCCAGGCCAATGCCGCCGTCTACCAGGCGCTGTGCGCGCCCGGGGATACAGTCCTGGGCATGAGCCTTGCCCACGGCGGTCACCTGACCCACGGCGCGCGGGTGAACTTCTCCGGCAAGATCTACAAGGCGGTGCAGTACGGTTTGAATCCGGATACCGGCGAAGTGGACTATGAAGAGGTGGAGCGGCTGGCGCTGGAGCACCGGCCAAAGATGGTGGTGGCGGGCTTTTCCGCATACAGCCGTGTGATGGACTGGGCCCGTTTCCGCGCTATTGCCGACCGGGTCGGCGCCTATCTGCTGGTGGATATGGCCCATGTGGCGGGTCTGGTGGCAGCGGGTGAATACCCGTCCCCCGTTCCCCATGCGGATGTGGTCACCTCTACCACCCACAAAACACTGCGCGGCCCGCGCGGCGGCATCATTCTGGCGCGCGCCAACGAAGAGATTGAAAAGAAACTCAACAGCGCCGTATTTCCCGGCGGTCAGGGCGGCCCACTGATGCATGTCATCGCCGCCAAGGCGGTCTCCTTCAAAGAGGCGATGGGTACGGAATTCAAGGCCTACCAGAAGGCCGTGGTACAGAATGCCCGCGCCATGGCGGATACCTTTCTCGATCGGGGCATCAACATCGTGTCTGGAGGTACCGACGACCACCTGATGCTGGTGGACCTGATCGGCAAGGAATACACCGGCAAGGATGCGGATGAAGCCCTGGGCCGGGCCAATATCACCGTGAACAAGAACGCGGTACCCAACGACCCCCGCTCGCCGTTCATCACCAGTGGCCTGCGCGTGGGCACACCGGCCATCACCACCCGCGGTTTTGGTGTGGACGAAACCCGCCAGCTCACCCACTGGATCTGTGATGTTTTGGATGCGCTGGAGAAGAAGGATGCAGAGGCGACCATTGCCGAGGTGAAAGAAAAAGTACTGGATATCTGCGCGCAGTTTCCGGTGTATAAAAACGACTGATCGACATTGAACCGCCGCCCGGTTTGCCGGGTTGCGGTTTGTATCGGCCTGTCCGGGCCGCGGTCCCAGTGCAATGGCTGTGGTAGACTGCGGTCTATTTTGATACAGGGACACAGCTCCATGCACTGCCCTTTCTGCGGCGCAGAGGATACCAAGGTGGTCGATTCCCGGCTGGTCGCGGAGGGCGACCAGGTGCGCCGCCGGCGCGAATGCCTGGGCTGCCGCGAACGCTTCACCACGTTTGAGACCGCAGAGCTGTTGCTGCCGCGGGTCATCAAGCAGAACGGCAAGCGCGAGTCCTTTGACGAGAAAAAACTCCGCGCCGGCATTCAGAGGGCGGTGGAAAAGCGCCCGGTCAGCACCGAGCAGGTGGAGACGGCGGTGGCGCATATCAAGCATTCATTGCGGGCCGCCGGCGAGCGCGAGCTGCCCGCCAGGGCCATCGGCCAGCTGGTGATGGAGCAGCTGCGCGAACTGGACCAGGTAGCCTATGTGCGCTTCGCCTCGGTCTATCGCCGTTTCGAGGACGTCAGTGACTTCGGAAGGGAAATCGAGCGCCTGACCCGCAAGCCGTCGGAGATCAAATGATCCCCACAGCGGAGTCCCTTATGGCTCGCGCCGTACAGTTGGCGCAGCGGGGGCTGTACACCACCATGCCCAATCCCCGGGTCGGCTGTGTTATCGCCGATGCCGCCGGTGCGATCCTGGCGGAGGGCTGGCACCGCCGCGCCGGCCTGCCCCACGCCGAGATCGAAGCCCTGCAGGCTGCCGGCGGACGCGCTGCGGACGCAACTGTCTACGTCACCCTGGAGCCCTGCAGTCACACGGGCAGGACCGGCCCCTGTGTCGAGGCGCTGGTCGCCGCCGGCGTGGCGCGGCTGGTGTTTGGTATGGAGGATCCAAATCCCTCTGTTAGCGGCTCAGGTCTGCAAAAACTGCGGGAGGCCGGTATTGAGGTAGAGGGGCCTGTGCTGGAGAGAGAGTGCCGGGCCCTCAATCCCGGCTTTATCAAGCGCATGACACTGGGACTGCCAATGGTGCGCTGCAAGTCGGCCATGAGCCTGGATGGGCGTACCGCCATGGCCAGCGGTGAATCGAAATGGGTGACGGGTCCGGCGGCCCGGGCCGACGTGCAGCGGCTGCGGGCGCGCAGCTGTGCAATCGTCACCGGTGTCGAAACCGTGCGTTTCGACAACCCCAACCTGAATGTGCGCGCCGATGAGATGGCGCTGGAACTGCTCTCCGCGGAAGAGGCCGCCCGGGTGCAACCCCTGCGGGTGATTGTGGACAGCCAGCTGCGCACACCGGTGGACGCCTTTATTTTACAGGGGGATGCCCCCACATTGATTTGCACCACAGAGCGGGCCGACTCCTCCCGAAGCGAGCGCCTGCAGGGGGCCGGTGCCGAGGTGCTGGCCCTGCCCGCCGATAGCGGCGGTCGCGTGGACCTCTCGGCACTGCTGCGGGAACTGGCGCGCCGCCAGTGCAACGAGGTGTTGATAGAAAGCGGCGCTACCCTGTCGGGAGAGTTCCTTTATCGCGGCCATGTGGACGAGCTGATCGTCTATATGGCGCCAAAGCTGCTGGGCAGCAGTGCGCGGCCGCTGTTTGAGTTGCCCATCGCGCGCATGGGCTCGGTTCTGCCTGTCACCATTACCGATATGCGCGCGGTAGGCCACGACTGGCGTATAACCGCCACCACGGATATTGAACGCTAGGGCCGATTCTGATGTTTACTGGAATTATTGCAGCCATCGGTGAGATAGCCGAGCTCAGAGCCCAGGGCGGTGACCTGCGGGTGCGGGTCAAAGCCGGCCGGCTGGATTTGTCGGACGTGCAGCTCGGGGACAGCATCGCCACCAATGGTGTCTGCCTCACGGTGGTGGAGCTTCCCGGCGACGGCTATTGGGCCGATGTCTCTGCCGAGACCCTGGACGTCACCAGTGTCGCAAGCTGGAAGCGGGGCGACCGGGTCAATCTGGAAAAGGCGCTGACGCCCCGTACCCGCCTCGGCGGGCACATTGTCAGCGGCCATGTGGACGGCATCGGCGAAGTGATCTGGCGCCGGCGCGAGGCGCGGGCGGAGCGTTTTCGCCTGCGAGCCCCCGACACACTGGCCAGGTATATCGCCCACAAGGGCTCCATCACCGTGGACGGCACCAGTCTCACCGTCAACGCCGTGGATGGCGCCGAGTTCGAGCTGACCATAGTGCCGCACACCCTGCAGGAGACCATTATCGGCGGTTATAGGGCCGGCACCCGGGTCAACCTGGAGGTGGACCTGATCGCGCGCTACCTGGAGCGCCTGCTGCTGGGTGGTGGGGCCGCGGCGTCAGACAGTGCCGGCCTGACAGTCGAATTACTGGCCCGGCACGGTTTTTCCACGGGCCGCTAGCGCATTCCGAATTTCGATACCGGGGCAGATCCCCGAACCGCCGAGAGAGTACGATGGAATTAAATACGGTTGAAGAATTGATCGACGACGTCCGTCAGGGCCGCATGGTCATACTGATGGATGACGAGGACCGCGAGAACGAGGGCGATCTGGTGATGGCGGCGGAGCAGGTGCGCGCCGAAGATATCAATTTCATGGCCACCCATGCGCGCGGACTCATCTGTATGCCCATGTCCAGGGAGCGCTGCGAGCAGTTGGATCTACCGCTGATGTCGCGGGACAACGGCGCCCAGTTCAGTACCAATTTCACCGTCTCCATCGAGGCCGCCGAGGGGGTCACCACCGGTATCTCCGCTGCCGACCGCACCCGCACCATCCGCGCCGCGGCCGCGCGCAACGCCAAACCCCAGGACCTGGTGCAGCCCGGCCACATTTTTCCGATCATGGCCCAGCCCGGCGGTGTGCTCAGCCGCGCCGGCCACACCGAGGCCGGCTGCGACCTGGCGCGCCTGGCCGGCTTCGAGCAGGCGGCGGTGATCGTCGAGATCATGAATGAGGACGGCACCATGGCGCGCCGCCCCGACCTGGAGAAATTCGCCCGCACCCACGATCTCAAGGTCGGCACCATCGCCGACCTTATCACTTACCGCGCGCTCAATGAAAAGACAGTCGAGTGCACCAACGAGCGCCAGGTGCAGACCGAGTTCGGCCAGTTCAAACTGCGCACCTATCTGGACAAGGCGCGGCGCGAGCGCCATTTCGCCTTTGTACTCGGTAAGCCCGCGCCGGAAGAGTCTACCCTGGTCAGGGTGCATGTGGGCAACACCCTGCGCGATGTGCTGACCATCCGCCGCGGCGACGAAGAATTTATCCCCTGGACCTTTCGCCGCGCCATGCAACGGGTGGCCGAGGAGGGCAAGGGCGTCGTGGTGCTTATCTGCCACAACGAGACTACCGAAGAGATCGAAGAGAGCATCGACTGGCTGATCAGCGGCAAACAGCAGCGCCCCAGCCAGGCGCTGGTGTACAAGCAGGTGGGCACCGGCTCCCAGATTCTGCGCGATCTCAAAGTGCGCAAAATGCGCCTCATGAGCGCGCCGTTTAAATTCAATGCCATTTCCGGGTTCGATCTGGAAGTGGAAGAGTATCTGAACGCTGACTGGAACTAGGCAGGACACGACAATGAGCGACATCCAGGTAATCGAAGGTGATTTCGTCAACAGCCGGGGCAGGTTTGTACTGCTGGTCAGCCGTTGGAACAGTTTTGTAGTGGAGAGCCTGAAAGACGGGGCGCTGGATACCCTGCGCCGCCAGGGCATCGGGGAAGAGAAGATCACCATCTGCTACGCGCCGGGAGCCTTTGAACTGCCCCTGGTGGCCAGAAAGCTCGCCGCCAGCGGAAATTTTGACGCGATTATCGCCCTCGGTGCCGTCATACGCGGCGGTACGCCGCACTTTGAATACGTCGCCGGCGAGTGCACCAAGGGGCTGGCCCAGGTGTCCCTGGACAGCGGCATCCCGGTCAGTTTTGGTGTGCTCACCGTGGACTCCATCGAACAGGCTGTGGAGCGCTCCGGCACCAAGGCCGGCAACAAGGGCGCCGAAGCGGCGCAAACCGCACTGGAAATGGTCTCCCTGCTGGGCAGGATTTAACCGGCTGCAAGTTTATCGGATACAGGGTTATGACAGTGACCGCATCTGCGCGCCGCAAGGCGCGCCACTTCGCTATGCAGGCGCTCTACCAGTGGCAGATGGCTGGCGCCAGTCTCAACGCAATTGAGGCCGAATTTCACGCCGACAACGATATGAGCAAAACTGATGTGCCGTATTTTCGCGATCTCTTCCACGGAGTGGCGAAAAATCTCGACCGGGTGGAAGCCGCCTTTGCGCCGCACCTGGACCGGCAGATCGACGATCTGGACCCGGTCTCCCGCGCCCTGTTGCGCATGTCCACCTACGAACTGCAGCAGCGTGTCGACGTGCCCTACAAGGTAGTCATCAACGAATCCGTGGCGCTGGCGAAAAAATTTGGCCCCACCGACGCCTTCAAATTTATCAATGGCATCCTGGACAAAACCGCCGAGGATTTGCGCGCGGCGGAAGTGGCGGCCGCCAGAAACAGCGGAGAGCAGGGTGCAGGCCAACCCCGGTGAATTCGAAATTATCCGCGACTATTTTGCCCGCGCCCCCCGGGGGCCCGGGGTGGTGCTGGGGATCGGCGACGACTGCGCCCTGTTGAGTGCCCCCGCCGAGGGCCTGCTGGCCACCAGTGTCGACACCCTGGTGGAGGGGGTTCACTTCCCCCGCCAGGCCCCCCCGGAACTGGTTGCCGAGCGGGCCCTGCGGGTCAATCTCAGCGATCTGGCGGCCATGAACGCCCGGCCCCTCTGGTTTACCCTGGCGCTGACCCTGCCCCGCAGCGACGCCGCCTGGTTGCAGGGCTTTGCCGCCGGCCTGCTGGAGACCGCCGCTGAATTCGATATTTCACTGGTTGGGGGCGATACCACCGCCGGGCCATTATCGATCACCGTGCAGGTGACCGGCAGTGCACAACAGCCGCTGCGGCGCGACGGCGCCGCACCCGGTGACGATATATTTGTCGGAGGGCCATTGGGCGCGGCGGCGGCCGCCTTGCCGGTGATTCTGGGGCAGCGCCGGGTCAGTGAGGCCGAGTCCCACCAGGTGTGCGACGCCTACTACCGGCCGGCACCACAACTGGCCCTCGCCACTATAGTCGGCGATCTAGCCCACAGCGCCATCGACATCTCCGACGGACTTCTGGCGGATCTCGGACACCTCTGTCGCGCCAGCGGTGTCGGCGCGGAACTGGCGCTGGAGACACTGCCGGTCGCCGGGCTGGCCCGGCGGCTGGCGGGGGAGGAGGCGCTGGCGCTGGCGGCAGCGGGCGGAGACGATTACCAGCTGTGTTTTACCCTGCCCAAAAGCCGCACCGAAGAGCTGTACCGGCGCTGCGCGGCGGCCGGTTTCGAACCGGTGCACATAGGCCGGGTGACTGAACGCCGGGGCGATGGAGAGCCGGTACGCTGCCGGCTGCAGGGGCGCCCCTGGCATTGCAAACAAAGTGGCTACCGGCATTTTCAGTGATGACTCAGCCTACTCTACGACAAGTGTTGCGCAGCCCCACTCTGCTGCTGGCGTTCGGCTTTGGTTCGGGCCTGTCGCCCAGAGCGCCGGGCACCGCCGGCACCCTGATGGCGGTTCCTTTCTGGTGGCTGTTGCAGAGCCTGCCACCCGCCTGGTATCTGGCCATAGTGGTTGCGGCGGCACTGCTGGGCTGTTACCTCTGCGGTGCGGCGTCCCGGGCGCTGGGGGTGCACGATCACGGCGGCATAGTCTGGGATGAAATGGTGGGTTACTGGCTCACCATGTTTATGGCCCCGGCCGGCTGGGGCTGGGCACTGTACGGATTTTTGCTGTTCCGCCTGTTCGATATCGCCAAGCCGCAGCCCATCCGTTGGGCCGACCGCCAGGTGCGCGGTGGTTGGGGCGTCATGCTGGACGATATACTGGCAGCTGGCTACGCAGCGCTGGTGCTGCAGCTCACTGCCCTCTGGGTGGCCTAGGGCTTAGGAGACCGCAATGATATCCCGCCTGTTTCTGTGCTGGCTGTGCCTGATCCCTCTGCCCCTGGCCGCGCAGCAGGTACAGTTGAAGGGGTTGTTCGATGGCAGTGCCCTGCTGCAGGTGGACGGCCGCCAGCGCCTGCTGAAGGCGGGGCAGAAATCCCCCGAGGGGGTCGAACTGGTCGAGGCCACCAGCAGTTACGCCCGGGTGCTGGTTGGCGGCCGCGAGCGCAAACTCACCCTCGATGCGCCGGTCGCCGCCAGCTACGCGCGCAACAGCCGCGCGGAAGTGCGGTTGTTGCCGGACAGCCGCGGCCACTACAGTACCAGTGCCTGGGTCAATGGTCGTCGCGTATCGGTGCTGGTGGATACGGGTGCCACCAGCATGGCCTTCAACTATCCCACCGCCCGGCGCCTGGGACTTAATTTGGAGCGGGCAGAGCCCATCCGGGTTTCCACCGCCAATGGTATCGCCGATGCCTATCGCATCCGGTTGCGCAGCGTCACCATCGGCGGTATCAAACTCGATAATGTGGATGCCACTGTGCACACCGACGACTTTCCCGGCATTGTGCTGTTGGGTAACAGTTTTCTTAGCCGGGTGGACATGGAGCAACAGCAGGGAATGCTAATACTGCGCGCGCGCCATTGACTGAAGAGGTAACAGCTTGACCATTCGCTATGTGGAGTCCTCCAAACTGCCCACTTCCTGGGGCATGTTTGCAGTGCACGGCTTTGAAGACACCGACTCCGGCAAGGAGCACCTGGTGCTCACCATGGGGGACCTGGATACCGACGCCCCGGTACTGGCCCGCATTCACTCCGAGTGTCTCACCGGTGACGCACTCTTTTCCCTGCGCTGCGACTGTGGCGCCCAGCTTCAGCACGCCCTGCACCGTGTCGCCATGGAGGGGCGCGGTGCAATTTTCTATCTGCGCCAGGAGGGGCGGGGTATAGGCCTGTTGAACAAGATCCGCGCCTATCACCTGCAGGATTGCGGCGCCGACACCGTCGAGGCCAACGAGCAACTGGGTTTCGGTGCCGATATGCGCGACTACTCTATTTTGCGGGCCATGCTGACCCACCTGCGAATCACGTCCATGCGCCTGATGACCAACAACCCGCGTAAAGTGAAGGCATTACAGGATCTCGGTATTGCAGTGGTGGAGCGTTTGCCCCATGAGACAGGCCGCAACCCCCACAATATCGAGTATCTGTCGACGAAAAAGGGCAAGCTGGGGCACTGGTTACAGGAGGACCAGGATTCCGAGTCCAACAGCTCCGGGGACGGGGATTGAGCGCGCTTTAAACTCGCTTGTGAAAGCGATTACTTTCTCCCATTGTCACTGCGGGTGTGGTGGCGGCCTACTGACCCATCCAAACCGGCCACTGAGCTGGTTTTTTACGCCTATTGAGACGTTTCTTGTCTGGCGACAAAGTCAGCGGACGCGGCAAGCGTCGCCGCGGTGCTTTGGGCGTTATATTCGCCTAGCACCGGAATATGGACGTTTCGGCAAAATCGACGACGCCTAACTCGTTGATTTTGGTGGAAAAGTGAAAACCACACTTTTCACGTTTGGTGTTTTGAAACAGGCAGAATGCCTTTTTCAACAACCTGCTAGTGAGTTGATCATCACTGTGAGAAAAAAATCATCTGAAAGTCATAAGGACGTCAGAAGTTTATAGGTTGGTTTCAAATAAACTGATGACTTGTTAAACCACACCATATGAAAATAAGGATGAACTATGAAAGATGTTTGTAAATCAATTATCCTGTTGCTCTCTACTCTAGTTATAAGTGGCAAAAGTTTTAGTCAAGAAGAACTTGCAGTTCTAGAAGGCCCTTATATTGGACAAAAGCCCCCTGGCTTGATCCCTGAAGTTTTCGCGCCTAGTGTCTCAACAGAATATCGTGATTGGGGCGGTAGTTTCACACCCGACATGAAGGAGTACTACTTTGGTAGGAGAAACAACAATAGTGGAAAATCGTCGAATGTTGTTTTTAAATCCAACAATAATCGATGGCATGAGTCAATAGTGCCCTGGGGAGGCTTTATCTCACCTGATGGGAAGACTATGCATAATGGCAAACAATTTAGGGAGCGCATCGGTGACGGTTGGTCAGAGTTAAAGAGCCTTGGCCCTCTGTTTGAAGACTTCCGCATCATGCGCCTTACGGCTTCGTTAAAAGGAACCTATGTTTTTGATGAGGTGGGTACAAACGGAGATGGTATTCTGCGATATTCACGACTGGTAAACGGCAAGCGTGAAGCGCCGAGACCCTTTAGTGAAGAGATAAATACTGGTAAATGGACTGCTCACCCCTTCATTGCTCCGGATGAATCTTACATAATTTGGGATAGTGAAAGAGACGGCGGGTACGGTGATAGTGATATGTATATCAGTTTTCGGCAGGAAGATGGTTCATGGGGTGCAGCCATTAACTTCGGAGAAAAGATAAACACGGATGGTGAGGACGGTGGAGGGTACGTAACGCCGGACGGAAAATATCTTTTTTATTGTCGCCGTTGTGTTCCTCCAGATTTTGAAATAATGTGGGTGGATGCGCAGATTATTGAAAAACTTAGATCGAAATAATTAATCATATAGTAACTACTGTAAGAGTGATGTCAAAAGCCCGCGTGTCTTCTCAGGCGTTAAGGAGCCGCGGATTAATTCGGTGCAGGCTCAGGTTTGGCGTCGAGTTCGCCAGTAAGTCGCTGCCGTGCAGGAAGCCCGGTTGCTTTTCAAACGCAATGCTGTGGGTGGGCTCGATGCAATGTCCCGTAGAACGGGCCTGAAATAATGGGGTTGGAGTAAATGGCAGCCATCACCAGGGCGACTGGAGCAGCGACCTGACCCAGCAGAGGGATCTCTCACTGCCCAGCGCCTCACCATCCGACGCAGTTACTCCGGCCGCCTGTATCTGGATAGATCAGAATACTTGCTACGGGATATACAGTGACCATCGGGAATGATGCCCATTGAAAAAGGAAGACGGTGGCTATTTTGAACTTCGATTCTCTTTAAGCAGACCTGACAGAAGGTGGACTATTCAGGCATTGCTGAGCTGTGGTGCTCGACGATTAACCACTGATTACCTGTGCGTCGATAAACAAAAGTGAAGCGCGCTGCGGCGCTAGAGCCGTTTGCGAATGTAAATTCATAAGTTCCGGAGTTGATAAAGGTATCAGCAGAAAGTTCGCGTACATTGCATTCCACCAGTTCGCCCTGAGGGCCCTTTTGCAGAAATTGGTGAAAGTAGTTTTCACGCTCGGGGGTGCTGTGACGCACTTGGTTTGAAATAGTAGGTAACAAAATCGCATCCTCCGCATAGAGTGCAGCAACCCTGCTGGGCGAACCGCTGGCAAGCGCATCGTTCCACAGTTTAAATACGCCCTTCGCTGTTGCTTCGTTCATTTTTGCTCCTGGTTTCTGTGTTTTATATCTAGCAGGCTGTTGAAATTCGAAGAATTTCGACGCCTGGTACCGGAATATGGATGTTCCGGCAAAATCGACGACGCCTTAGTCGTTGATTTTGGGAGAAAAGTGAAAATCACATTTTTCGCTTTTCGTGTTTTGAAACAGGCAGGATGCCTTTTTCAACAACCTGCTAGGGAAAAAGAGGCTGCGCCATCCCCCTGTTTGCCAAAACATAATTAACTGGTGGCCGCAGGTAGCCCAAGTGTTAAATGGCGGGTGCTGTGTTGCTGTTTATCAAGTCCGGCGCTCTGTAGAGCACTTTGCAGTGCTTCGAAGCGCGCTTCGAATCGCGTATACGCGGGAATGAGTTCGCGCATGCCTAATCCATCTAGGGTCTGCGCAATTTGAGCAGACATACCGCAAACCAGTAGCTTTTTGCCCGCATCGTTCGCATCCCGGGCAATGGTTTCTACTGCCATCGCTGCGGATACGTCAATATAGGGGACGCGGTTGAAATCTAAAATGATACTTTCGCTGGACGTGCCCTCGTAAAGGCTGCGTATATGGTGGCCAAGGTCGGCTGCCGCACCAAAACTGAGTGGGCCGTCAAATTCGAATAGGGTTACCTTGCCTTTGGCTTCCTTGAGCAATCGCGCTTCTTCCGTATCCTTACTGGTGAAGCCTTGTCCGCCGAGCTGTTGCAACTGTAATTGAGCCATCTGGCGGACGAAGGCCAAAGCGGCCAATACAACACCTAGGCCCACTGCGGTAATCAAATCCACCATCACTGTGAGGCTCAGTACCAATACCATCAGCAGCAGGTCCCAGCGAGGCCCGCGGTGAGCACGTTTTAAATAATTCAGATCGACAATATCCATTCCCACCTTCACCAGTACACCGGCCAGTGCGGCGTGTGGTATTTCAGACAGCAATGGGCCTATGCCCAAGATAACTGCGCCGAGTACAGCGGAATGCACCATGCCCGACAAGCGCGTGCTGCCACCGGTACGGATATTGATTACCGTGCGCATGGTGGCGCCGGCGCCGCTAATTCCGCCAAATAAACCGGATACTGCGTTGCCAACACCCTGCCCAATAAGCTCGCGGTTGGAGTCGTGCCGGGTTCGGGTCATGTTGTCGGCAACTAGTGAAGTCAACAGGGAATCAATGGTGCCCAGGATGGCGAGGATGAAAGCGGCTTCGAGAATCAGCACTGACATATCCATATCAAAGCTGGGCATCTGGAATGAGGGGAGGCCTGTGGGTATGTTTCCCAGCACCGGCAGGTTGGGTAGCGCCAGACCAATCACTGTTGCCAAAATCAACGCAGCCAGTGGTCCTGGCAAAAAGCGGCCCCACTTGGCGGGCCACAGATAGACAGTGGCCAGGCTGAGTGCGCCAATAAACAGGGCAGAATAGTTGATATGGCTGATTGCGCCGGGTAGGGACAGCAGTGCTGCTACGGGGCCGTTGCCTTCGGAGCTGTGCCCCAGAAATGCACTGCTCTGCAAAGTAATAATGATCAGGCCGATGCCACTCATAAAGCCGGAGATAACCGGGTAGGGCACCAGACGTATGTACTGTCCAAGTCCAAGGAAGCCAAATGCTACCTGCAGCAGGCCCGCTATAAACACGGTGGTTAATATCAGTCCCACATCACCCGATAAACTGGCAAACAAACTTGCCAACACAACCACCATAGGCCCCGTGGGCCCGGATACGTTGGTGGGTGTGCCGCCCATCCAGGATGCGAAAAAACCGACAATCATGGCACCGTAAAGCCCTGCCATAGGGCCTAAGCCGGAGGCGACACCAAAAGCCAGGGCAAGGGGTAGGGCGACGATACCGGCGGTCAGGCCACCGTATAGGTCGCCGCGCCAGTGGGACAGGTCGATGCGAAAAAGGTTCCTCATGGGTATGGTTTACCTCACAAAACACAGAGGTTGAGTTGTTTGTTGCCAAATGGTGTTGAGGATTCTGCCCGCTCGACAGAAGGAAGAGAATCTAAAACCTATGTGACTACCCTATAGAAATTTACTATCACTGAAATAGTTCAAAAGCTGTATCCCTTATCACCATATATAGATATGATCTATCGCTGTTGGTTCTTCATCATTGGGAAGGCCGTAACCCCGCGATGCCTCTTGAATATGGGTGTTGCTTAGTTGTGCCGGCTGACCGAAAAGTGGTACTTAGATGAGTAATCTCAAACAGATTCAGTATTTCTCCGGTGTCGCCGAGTACGGCTCTATCCGCAAGGCGGCCGAAAAGTTGGGCGTCACACAGCCCACTATCTCTACCCAGCTCAACGCCCTTGAAGAAAAGCTTGGTGTCACCTTGCTGGAGCGCTCGCGCAGCAAGACCACGCTAACGCCACAGGGCCGAGAGCTGTTGCATCCAGCTCGCAATCTCATTTCCCAGTGGCGCGATTTGGAAGAGCTTGCACACTCCCTATCCGATAGCGCAGCCATCACCCACCGCCTGGGTGTGCCGCCGACCCTTGGCCCCTATTTGCTGCCGCGCATCACACCCGCCTTACACAGTACCTTTCCCAGGTTAAAGCTGTATGTGCGGGAAGAGTCCCAGGCGGATTTAGAGGCGGGTTTGTTAGAGGGGCGCCATGACCTGATACTGGCAACCTTGCCACTTGCAAATGAAAATTTGGGAATGGAGGTGCTCTGTCGCGAGCCATTGTCCCTGGTTGCGCCTACTGAGATGGATATCGGTTCGGAGGGGGTTATCGATGAATCCGACCTTGCCGGTGTGGAAGTGCTCGGCCTGGATGATCGCCACCATGTGCAGCAACAGGTAAAGCGGATTTGCCAGCGAACAGGGGCGCGGCTTAATCGCGACTACGAAGGTACCAGCCTGGATACACTGCGCCAAATGATCAGCATGAATATGGGCGTGGCTTTTTTACCTGCGCTGTACATTCACAGCGAGATACATCGGCCTGAAGAGCTAAAAGTGATTCGGTTTTCAGGTAATGTTTTGTACTGTGACCATGCTCTGGTTTACCGCCCCGGTAGTGCTGAAAGACATCTCTATCGCCGTATTGCGGCGGTGATTCGCGAGGCCTTGATACAGAACTTCCAGGGTTCGGTAACGGTGATTGATCGTCGCTAACCCCGACAGGTTGTTTAAGCTATCCGGCGTTAGCACATCCCTGTACCGTATTAACCCGGCAATTTGCTTCATTGCCGGGTTAATAAATTGCTGGGTTAGTACAGCGGCTTACTGGCCAAATACCTGTACCTCAGCCAGTGAAAGTGCCTGGTCGGAGCTGGTCAGCTGGATACGCACATAGCGTCCCATACCCACATTAATGACATATTTCAGCCGTTCGGCGGGGCCGGGGAGGAAAAACTCCCTCACGTTACTCTGCGCTCGTGCGTCTTCGATATTTGATCCGGTAAAAGGCAGGTCGGATACAAATACATGAAAATCCTGCAGGCGCTCGGTACAGCAGTCGGTGCGGTTCCAGATGGCAATATTCTCAATCTTCCTGATAGAGCCGAGGTCCAGCGTCCACGAGGAATTGGCGCTGGCACTGGTATGGGTGACACTGCCATCCCCCCAGCGGCCACTCAGGTTGCCATCGATGGCCCTGCTGGCATAACCGCCATAACTGGTATCGGATTGCGTGGCGGTGCCCTCCGGAGCCAGGTTTCTATAGCCGGAATTCGCCGCCGCCACTTCGGTGATGGCCCAGCGCTGATTCATACCGCCGTGGAAGGCCCACATGCCAACGGTGGCGCCTTTGGTGTTTCCATAACCATCCAGGACCATGTTGGGGTTGCTGGCGTCACGTATCACGTCACCGTCCAGGGTCCAGCGGTGGTCAATGGAGCAGGCGTAAATAGAGGCCCTTAATCCATTGACGGAAGTGCCATCGGCGTGGGTCAGGCAGAGATCGTCATTCATGCGGTTGCGAATCAGGCCGGTGCTCCAATCCACCAGCCAATGCTGGTCAAAATGGTTGCGTGTACAGGTTTCCAGTTGAACCTTTGCGAGGTTGGTAACTCCGTTGTCCACACCGGGCACATCGAGGCACTGGCCACTGCGCTTGTCCCGGATCTGTACATACTGGCGGTTGCTTGTGGGCGTGGCGCGTTCCCACATCTGCAAATAGGCTTCAGCGGAATTGAAAAATGCTTCCATTGTCTGCGGGGAGGCATTGATTCGCATATCCTCCACCAAATCCGCCAGCAGGCCATAGTGGGCTAAGCCCTCGGTGTTGAGGTTAAAACTGCGATTCCCCGTTGTCTGCTGATCAAAAAGGACGCGGCCATCGTAGGAGCGGAAAGGGTAGGTGATGGGGTTGGTGCCGGAGGTGGTACTGGGTCCCGCCTGTGGCGCCAGGCCATTGGTATCCGTACCGATACCCACGCCGATTAGGTAGGGGGTTGATGCCAGTTCAGTACGAATAATATCGATATTGTGGATATTGTAGTTACTGGGGCCGTTGTAGGGAAACATGACACCGCCAGCATTCAACAAACGCCGCTGCAATGGGCTTAAAGCGCCATTGAGTTTTGGATTGGAGTGGCTTGAAATCACACCGGAGTAACCGCGACTCTCGACAATATCCATGGTGTCGGCGAAAGCGCCCGCAGACATATGATCCACCTCGATAATCATTTCCTTGTCGATCATGCGGTGAATCAGGTATTTCCCCATGGCGGTGAGGTGCTTGCGATTACAGTGCTGGTCTATGCTCTGGTCGTAATTCGGGTTCGCACCCAGCAGGTTGATGATATCGCGAATAAAAGGCACATTGCCCAGCAACGGGAAGCCATTGGGCAGCTTGCGCCCGCTGGGCTCTTGCGGGGGGCAGGCCTCTATATGGTAGAGGTGGCCGGTTTGCAGCTTATTGCCGATATTGATAATTTCATCCGCGCCCTGCATATGGGGGCCGCCGAAGTCATTGTCAAACTTGTGGATTGGGAAGAGGCTGCGAATTCCACGGCTATACAGGTACTGTAGCTTTTGATCGATCCGGGCCTCGGAGCAGCCGCTGCCCTCATCGCAGTCCAGGACGCTGGATACCTCTACCCCCAGGACGACGGCGAGCTTGCCACTGGCAATCACTGAGCGGGCTTCTGCGGCACTGGTGACGATACGGAAGAATCCCTTGCCTACACCGCCTGCCTGGGCATCGATATAGTCCTGCATTTCATAGACGCGCCTCAACTGCAGATCGATACTGGGGGAGTCACCACAGGCATTGGGATTGACCCAGGATACCGGGTTTACGACCCTTTGCACTTCGCACAAAACTTCGTTTTGCACCATATTGGTAACCATCAGCTTTAAACCGGCCCTATGCACCCGCTCTATCCACTTGTAGTAGGCCTGCTGGTGGGACTGGGTGTGGTAGTTGGGCCAGTAGGGAAAATTGGGCCAGCCGCCGGTGGCATGCCGGGCATCGAGATTGCCGCCATCCTGGAGGTTGCCGATAATGTCGAGGCCGCCATAGGGGCCGTGTATGCCACTGCCGTCGTCCAGTGCATTTTGAATGCCGTAGGGATGGAAAGGGCGGCCGTGTAAAAACTTGCCACCCATAAATTCATTGGAATTCAAATGGGTGTGTACATCCGCAAAACCCACCACTGGCTGACTTGCATCCCCGGTGGCGGGGGCCGCCGGATTCACTTCCGCATTCAATTGCGCTTCCGGGAAAGGTGCGCAGTCATTCTGTTCAACCAGTTCGAAAACGTTTTCACTATTGCGATTGCCCAGGTTGAACAGGTCGAATAAATAAGTGCCGCCATCGCCTTTGTTATATCGCAGGTCCTTCCAGAACTTGGTCGAGAATAACCTGAAATGGCCGTTCCCGGCCGGCTCGACGGACCACTGGGCCCATTCGGAGGCGGCGGTATTGCGCGCTATATCCAGAGGTCCCCGAGTGGTGAGAAAGTTGCCGGTTCTGTCCCGCAGCATATACATGCCAAGCCTGGTGGGCTTGAAATAAAAGTGGGACGCAGCGGTCACATCAATAGCATCGAAGCGGTAGTCGCCACCACCGGGATGCATATAGCGACCAGTTTGCGGGGCTTTAATCGCATAACAGCCTTGGGCCAGGGCGTAGGAGGCTTCGACGGTATTGGCCTCTAGGTGGGAAGAGATACCGGCCATCAGTATGGGAATCGACGCCCAGACCTTTGTGAATGTGAATTTCATTATCCATTTCCATTATTGTTGAAATTATGGGAAGTTTATTAGACGTCACAACCATTGGGATTGAATGATTAACAGGAACGTCAGCGGCGAGAATATAAGGATTTTTACTGAATGTCTTGAGGAAACTCCACAGGTTTGCGTTAGAAGTGCCCTAATACTGACCTGAACGATGAGTCGGAATTGTTTCACGTTAATCGTGGTCCAGAAAATTAACCCGCGAACTAACAGTTTGCCAAAAAATTACTGGGTCAATTTGGTACAGGGTTGTGCCACCAACGGGTAGAGGCTGGCGAAAGTGCTTGAAATACAGGTGATTTCGATTGACTGCGCAATTTTCAAAGGAGACAGGCTGTTGGATAAGAGGGCGTCGACTGTATGGTCAGGGTAATAGTCGCCATAGCAAACGCTTTCCCAGCAGCGTTATCTTTTGGTGTTGCAGGAAGCACAGAGGTTTTGCTGTGCCGATAGGCGGGGTGCCAATATTCCCGCCGTGAGGCAAGCCGAAAGTGGCTTGCCTCTGCAGTCTGCCGGACGTTATGATCCCCAACCCCCGAATATGCCCTGCCAATAGGGGGAGACTGGTTCCTTTGGCGCGGGGACGCACTACCCTTTGCACCGCCGACCGGGTCAATAGCGCGCAGGGGCTATGATATAGCTGACAAACTTACGGGATTTGAGGTGTCACGCCAGATGCAAGAGTTAATCGATTTATCGAGGCGGGCACTGCAGCGGGCAAACCCCTTGCCCTTTTCGGTTTATGCCTCCATCAAGGAGCAGCATATTTTTAATGTTCCGGTTATTAATCCCACCCTGATCTGTATTCTTGAAGGCTGTAAAAAGCTGGGCAGGGACAGCAAACTCAGTTGTCCAGCCGGTAGCTTTCTTTTTTTATCCAACAATCCCAAGGTAGAGATGCGCAATATCCCGGATGATATCGCCTACTTTGCAATGATTATCGAGTTTGAGTTTGCGGATTTCGATATCTTCACAAGCAAAAAGACCGCGGCGAAAACCTTTTTCACCGGTGATATGGATGCGGTTTTACGGAAGACTTTACAGCAGTTGGTGGAGTGGTCGGGATTGGCTCCCCCCGAGCTTTGGGCGATGCGCAGACGGGAAATCCTGCAGTTGCTTTATCACTCGGGCTATACGCAACTGGGCGCAGTGGTAAAGTCCCCGAGCCTGAGCCATCAACTCTACACGATCATCGCCGCCGATATGTCGGCCAACCCGAGCGCGGATGCCCTGTCATCCAGGCTGGCGATGAGTGAATCTACCCTGCGCAGGAAGCTGCACGGGGAGGGGACCAGCCTGCAGGTTATTAAGGACAGAGCACGGCTTGGTCACGGCCTGCACCTGTTGCAAAGCACCCTGGAACCCGTGGGAATTATCGCTGAACGGTGCGGTTACCTTTCCCAATCCCGCTTCACCGATAAGTTTAAACAGCTGTTTGGCCTCACCCCGACAGAGCTGAGAAGGACCAGGATGCCGAATTAGGGCGAATGGTTGACCGTTTCGGGCGAATCCGGTTGTCCCCTGACGCCTATGATAGGCCCTCTTTAGCCATTCTTGTGTCGGAGGTCTTATGTGGCACCTAGCTAGCAAATCGGCGCTGCTGGTCATGTTGATCAGTGGTTCTGCATTGGCGGATGCACTCACCCTGAAAAGTACGGAAATCGCCCATGGCGAATTTATGCCGAAAGCGCAGGAGTTCAAAGGCTTTGGCTGCAGTGGGGGTAATTTGTCCCCACAGTTGTCCTGGTCTGGTGCACCGGAGGGAACCGAAGCATTTGCACTGCTGGCCTATGATCCCGATGCCCCCAGCGGCAGCGGCTGGTGGCACTGGCAGCTGGTGAATATTCCCAAAGATGTGAATGCTCTGCCCGGGGGCGCGGGTGATGCGGGGCAGAAACGCCTGCCGGAAAGCAGTATGCAGATGAGGAACGATTACGGTGTAAAGGGATTTGGTGGCGCCTGCCCTCCAGAGGGGGACGGTGCGCATCGCTACCAGTTTACGATACATGCCCTGTCAAAAAGACTGGAGTTGTCGGAAGATGCTTCGGCGGCTTTGACCGGATATATGGTCAAGGCCCATTCACTGGCTTCCAGTACCATTGAGGCCTTGTATAAACGCGATTGATAATCTGGCAATCCAATCGATGATCGCTCATCCGTTGGATTGCCGCTCCTGCAAAGCCGTGCAACTAGGTGGAACCGTTTTGCTTTGCAAGGACTCGCGTTGGTCTCCGTCCGGCGCCATCAAAATAGCGGATTTTGATGGCCTCCAGTATTTCGGCATCAAACATTCTGTAGTTGATCGCCAGTCTGGCCGGGGAAACGGTGGTAGTCGTGTGATAGTGGGTGGCGCAGTGGCAGTGACTACAGCTGATAAAGCGGATGCACTGGTCCCCATGGCTGTAGGCGGACACGCCTTTCTCACCGATGCTCACGGCGACCTGGGCCGGTTGGAAATAGCCCCAGATTGCCCCATAGCGACTGCAAATTGAGCAGTTACACTGGGTTGCCTCGGCGGAAGGCTTGTCAATTGTCAGGCTGACATTGCCGCAGTGGCATTTTCCATGAACCATTTTTGCGGTCTCCTTCAACGGCCTCCTTGGGTTTCTCCCGCTATGACGACACAGGTGGCGAGGCTGTTTTCACTGGGTTGATGGTAATGGGCGGTATAGTCTGCCGACGGAAGAAATTCGCCGACTATGGATTGTGGATTGATACTGAAATGGGCCCTGCGGCTGTTTGGCTCAATCGCGGAGATGCTGATTGCATCGAAACCGAAAAAACGTCTGACAAGCGGGTACAGGGCTTTGAAAAAACTTTCCTTGATGGAAAAAATCAGTGTGAATACGATGGCAGGGTCCAACTCTCCCCAGTTTAGCCACTGCCGCTCGCTGCTGTTCAGCACCTGTGGATGGAGTTCCTCTACCAGGCGGGGGGCCACCAGGTCCTCGATATCGATACCGACGCCGACAATGGATTTGTCACGGCTGGCTATGGCGGCGGCCCTGCCGTTACTGTGGCTGATGGAGCCGATAATGCCGCCGGGCCACCCGGGCTGGCGATCCGCGCAGATGTCGACGAAGGTCTTCTTTTCCCCCAGGCGCAGCAACACCTCTCTGGCACAGTAGCGCCCGGCCAGGAACTCGGCTTTTCGTTTTGGCACGGCGCGGTCGAGTGTATCGGGCCGCTCAATCCCCAGTATGGAGAAGAAATCGTCGTGGTATCCACCGGTGTGAAAGCTCAGGCTGTGCTGTTCTATGCTCCGGACTGGCCACCAGATGGAGCTGTCTTCATCGGACAGAAAGTTATCGGAGTTGAGGGCGGTGGCCGCGGTATCGTGAATTGCCATGATATTTAGGTTTGTTGTTATCGTATACAGATCGATGGGTCGGCTTGCGCCTGGCTCCCGTGCGGGCAGTGATCAACCCGGCAATCCGGTTGATGATCTCTCATCAACTGGATTGCCACCGTTGAAAAGCTGCGCAAATATGCGAAGCCTCAAAGCCCCAGGCTGGTCCACATCTCATCCACCTTTTTTACCACTGTGGGATCCTTGCGGATGGGCTGGCCCCACTCGCGATCGGTTTCACCGGGCCACTTGTTGGTGGCATCGAAACCAATTTTGGAGCCCAGGCCCGATACGGGGGAGGCGAAGTCCAGGTAGTCGATGGGGGTATTTTCCATCATGACGGTGTCCCGCGCAGGGTCCATACGAGTGCTCAGGGCCCAGATCACATCCTTCCAGTCGCGGGTGTCGATGTCGTCATCGGTGACAATAACGAACTTGGTATACATAAACTGACGCAGAAAGGACCAGACACCCATCATCACGCGTTTGGCATGGCCGGGATATTGTTTTTTCATACTGACTACCGCCAGTCGGTAGGAGCAGCCCTCCGGCGGCAGGTAGAAGTCGACGATTTCCGGAAACTGCCTGGTCAGCAAGGGCACGAAGACTTCATTCAGGGCCTCGCCGAGAATGGCGGGTTCGTCGGGGGGCCGGCCCGTGTAGGTGCTGTGGTAGATGGGGTTTTCCCGGTGGGTGATTTTTTCGACGGTGAATACCGGGAAGCGGTCCACTTCGTTGTAATAGCCGGTGTGGTCCCCAAAGGGGCCCTCGTCGGCCATGTCGTCGGGGTAAATAAAGCCTTCCAGCACATATTCCGCACTGGCGGGTACCTGGAGATCGCTGAGAGTGGCGCTGGCCACTTCGGTCTTGCCGCCGCGCAGCAGTCCGGCGAAGGCGTACTCGGACAGTGTGTCCGGCACAGGGGTCACGGCGCCGAGGATGGTGGCCGGGTCGGCTCCCAGGGCGACCGCCACCGGGTAGGGTTCACCGGGGTGGCGGAGGCACCAGTCACGATAGTCCTGGGCGCCGCCGCGGTGTGACAGCCAGCGCATGATCAGGCGGTTTTTTCCGATCAGCTGCATGCGGTAGATGCCCAGGTTCTGGCGTCGCTTCTCAGGCCCCCGGGTGATCACCAGGGGCCAGGTGACCAGGGGGGCGGCGTCGCCGGGCCAGCAGGTTTGGATGGGCAGCTGGTGCAGGTCGACCTGGTCGCCACTCAGGCTGACCTGTTGGCAGGGGGCCTGGGAAACGACCTTGGGGCTCATGTTGAGCACCTGCTTGTATAGCGGCAGCTGTCCCCAGGCGTCGCGCAGACTCTCCGGTGGCTGCGGCTCTTTGAGAAACGCCAGCAGTTCCCCCAGTTGGCGCAGTTCGCTGACATCTCGCCGACCCATGCCCAGGGCCACCCGCTCCGGCGTACCAAACAGGTTGGCCAGCACCGGGGTGTCGAAGCCGACAGGGTTTTCAAACAGCAGCGCCGGGCCCCCGGCGCGCAATACACGGTCGGCGATCTCGGTCATTTCCAGGTGCGGGTCGACCGGATGCTCGATGCGCTTGAGCAGGTGTTTTTGTTCCAGCAGCTGGATAAAGTCGCGCAGGTCTTTGTATTTCATCGCTTGGGTGGGGGTCTATTGGGTTGGCACAGTGTAAATGGCCGGGCACAAAAGGGGGAGTGGCTCCCTGCTGGGGGAACTCAGGAGAGGGGGGTATGAAACACCCCGCCGGAACTGTGGCGGGGCAAAATCCTTGAGCGCGAATCAGCTCAGAAGCGTGGCCGGCGCGGACGATCTTCTCGCGGCTTGGCTTCATTAACACGAATGTTGCGGCCGGATAGCGGATGATCGTTCATCTCTTCGATTGCCTTACGTGCTTCATCGTCGTTCGGCATTTCGACGAAACCAAAGCCTTTAGAGCGGCCAGTCTCACGGTCGGTAATGACAGTAGCCCGAGAGATTTCCCCGAAGGCGCCAAATGCTTCCTGCAGGTCTTCAGAGGTTACGCCGTAGGCCAGATTTCCAATATAGATATTCACAAAAAGTTCTCACTGAATACGTGGGCTGTCGTAAAGTCACAAACGAATGACCAGCTCCACCAGATCATTCATCTGAGATTGCCCCCTTTTGCCGGCCGGATAGCGGCTGACAGAGGTCAATTCGTTGCGTGCCAATTCCCTGTGCGGCACTAGCTTGTGGGCCTTTATATGCTTATTGATGCGCCTTTTCAATCGGATTCGGCGCAAACAATCGCCTGATTCGTCGTGTTTTATCCTCTGCTCAACCCGGACAGGGGTATCACCGGCGCTGTTACTTGCGTCTCATGGACAGGAAGAACTCGTCGTTGGTCTTGAAGTCCTTGAGCTTGTCCACCAGGAATTCCGTCGCCGCCAGGTCTTCCATGTCGTGCAGCAGCTTGCGCAGTATCCACACCCGCTGCAGTTCGCCCTCCGGCATCAGCAGCTCCTCGCGACGGGTGCCGGAACGGCGTACATTGATGGCGGGATAGACGCGCTTCTCGGCGATCTTGCGGTCCAGCTGCAATTCCATGTTGCCAGTGCCCTTGAACTCCTCGAAGATCACTTCATCCATTTTCGAGCCGGTATCGATCAGCGCGGTGGCGATGATGGAGAGGCTGCCGCCCTCTTCGATGTTGCGGGCGGCACCAAAGAAGCGCTTCGGGCGCTCCAGTGCATGAGCATCCACACCGCCGGTCAGAACCTTGCCGGAGCTGGGCACGGTGGTGTTGTAGGCGCGCGCCAGGCGGGTGATGGAGTCCAGCAGAATCACTACGTCTTTCTTGTGCTCCACCAGGCGCTTGGCTTTTTCGATCACCATCTCGGCCACCTGCACATGTCGCGCCGGCGGCTCGTCGAAAGTGGAGGCGACCACTTCACCGCGCACGGACCTCTGCATCTCGGTGACTTCCTCCGGGCGCTCGTCGATCAGCAGAACGATCAGGTGGCACTCGGGATTGTTGCGGGTGATGGCCTGGGCCATGTTCTGCAGCATGATGGTCTTGCCGGCCTTGGGCGGGGCGACAATGAGGCCCCGCTGGCCCTTGCCGATAGGGGCCACCAGGTCGATGATGCGGCCGATCAGGTCCTCGGAGGAGCCGTTGCCACACTCCAGGGTGAGGCGTTCGTTGGGAAACAGCGGGGTGAGGTTTTCAAACAGGATCTTGCTGCGGGCGTTTTCGGGCTTGTCGAAGTTGATCTCGCTGACTTTCAGCAGTGCGAAGTAGCGTTCCCCCTCTTTGGGTGGGCGGATCTTGCCGGAAATGGAGTCGCCGGTGCGCAGGTTGAAACGTCGAATCTGGCTGGGGGAAACGTAAATATCGTCCGGACCCGCCAGGTAGGAGGAGTCGGCGGAGCGCAGAAAGCCAAACCCATCCTGAAGAATTTCCAATACGCCATCGCCGTATATGTCTTCACCGCTTTTGGCGTGGCGCTTGAGGATATTGAAAATAATGTCCTGTTTGCGCGAACGGGCCAGGTTCTCAAGGCCCATGCCAGTGGCTATTTCGATCAGTTCTTCAATGGGTTTTGTTTTTAATTCGGATAGGTTCATACGAATTGCTTTATAAAGTTTCTGTTATGAGTTGGCGCGAACACACCAGATTCTTGGGGAGGGGTTTGAAAATTGCTCACTATTACCCACGCTTGGGCCTTACCAGTTTCACCGGGTGCGAGATCAGTCAGGAGAACTTACTGTTTCCACCGCAAATAACACTGCTGCGGAAAAGTTCAACTTGAGAAGCTTACGTGTCGGCGATATTCAGGGACCTTGCGAAGGAGGGCGTTGGCTCAGCTCGGACCAGTTCAACTGCCTTGGTGCCTGAGCGGTTTAAAGAATAGTATCCAGTATAACGGCAGAATGCCATCCTGCAAGAGGTATTTGACCTGACGCAGGATGGCGTTCGTCTCACAGCTGACTGTCGATAAACTCAGTCAGCTGGGCGCGGGACAGGGCGCCAACCTTGGTGCCTTCCACAGAGCCGTTCTTGAACAACAGCAGAGTGGGAATCCCGCGAACATTGTATTTGGCCGCGGACTCCTTGTTGGAATCGACGTCTACCTTTACGATTTTCAGCTTGTCGCCATAGTGGCCGGCCAGGTCCTGCAGCACCGGAGCGATCATTTTGCAGGGACCGCACCACTGGGCCCAGAAATCCACCAGTACCGGGCCTTCGGCCTGCAATACCTCTGCTTCGAATTCGGCGTCGGTGACGTTGACGATTTGCTCGCTCATGTTGCTTTCCTGTTCTTGGGTTGGTCGGTGTGCTGAGCCCGCGGGCACCTGGGCACATGATAAGAAGGCCCCGACTCACTCGCAAGGCGCGACTTCCTGCCATATGGGGGCATGGGCGCCAGCTTTCAAGACTGCTCGAGAAAGCGCTGCAGAATCTCGTCCAGGTAGTCGTAGCCAAACTGGCTGGCGGCGATCCGCCCCCGCAATGGCTGCACCAGTTCCAGTGCCTCCAGCGCCGGCCACTGGCGCTCCAGCACTGCGATGGGCAGACCCGTATAGTGGCCGAAACTCTCCAGGGGTACCCCCTCTACCAGCCGTAGGGCGTTCATCAGGAACTCCAGCGGCAACTCGTCCCGCTCGACCGCCGCGCTGGTTGGTGGCAGCAGCCCAGTGCCGTCCCGGGTTTTGGGGGCGGCCAGGTAGTGTCGCGGCGCGCGGGTGCGGCGACTGCGCAGAATGCCCGCCTGGGGCAGGGTGACTTTGCCGTGGGCGCCGGCGCCGATGCCCAGGTAGTCTCCAAATGACCAGTAGTTAAGGTTGTGCTGCGACACCCGCCCGGCGCGGCTGTAGGCGGACACCTCGTAGCGCCCATAGCCCTCCAGGGCCAGAAAGCCGCGCCCGCTGCCCTGCATGGAAGCGATATGGCCGCTGGCCGGCACCGCCGGTGGTGCACTGTAGAAAGCTGTGTTTGGCTCTATGGTGAGCTGATACCAGGAGATATGCTCCGGGGTCAGCGAGACCGCCCGGCGCAGGTCTGCCAGTGCCGCCTCCTCGGTCTGCTGCGGCAGCCCATGCATCAGGTCGATGTTGAGATTGTCAAAACCGGCCCGGCGCGCTGCCTCCACAGCCGTTGTGGCATCGTCACCGCTGTGTATGCGGCCCAGGTTCTCCAGCTGCCGGTCGTCAAAACTCTGCACCCCGATGGAGAGGCGGCTGACGCCGGCCGCCCGGTAGCCGGCAAATTTCTGTTGTTCGCTAGTGCCGGGATTGGCTTCCAGGGTGATTTCGATATCGGTGGCGAAGCCGATGTCCGCCGCCGCGGTCTCAAGGATTGCGCCAATGGCCGCCGGTGAGAAGAGGCTGGGCGTGCCGCCGCCGAAGAAAATCGAGCCGAGTCGGCGCCCCTGTACCCAGGGCAACTGGCTGCGCAGGTCCCGCTGCAGCTGTGCGACATACTCCGCCTCCGGCAGGTTTTTGCCGGCGGCATGGGAATTGAAGTCGCAATAGGGGCATTTGCGCACACACCAGGGAATGTGCACATAGAGGCCCAGCGGCGGCAGCTTCAGCTCCGGCTGTCGCATGTCACTCAAGGGTTCCGGAGCGAGCGGCTTCGGCCCACAGGCTGGAGAAGAGGGCGACGGCCTGTGCGCGGTGGCTGATGCGATTCTTGAGCACCCGGGGCAACTGCGCGGAGGTCAGTCCCTCGGAATCCACAAAAAAGAGCGGGTCATAGCCAAAACCCTGTTCGCCGGCCGGTTGGCGCAAAATTCTACCTCGCCACTGGGCGCTGCAAACCAGTGGCACAGGGTCGTCGTGGCGGCGTACAAACGCCAGTGCGCAGTGGAAGCTGGCTCCGCGGCGGTCATCGGCAACGGCTGCCATGGCCGCCAGCAGTTTGCGATTGTTATCGGCATCCGTGGCGTCCCCGCCGGCGTAGCGCGCGGAATAGATTCCCGGCGCGCCCTGCAGCGCATCCACCGCCAGGCCCGAATCGTCGGCCAGTGCCGGCAGTCCGCTGACGCGGCTGGCGAGACGCGCCTTGATCAGCGCATTTTCGATAAAACTAAGGCCGGTTTCCTCCGCCTCCGGCACCCGGAATTCCACCTGCGGCACTACCTGGATATCCCAGCCGGCAAATAGCTGGGCGAACTCCTTCAGTTTGCCCGCGTTGCCGCTGGCCAACACTATTTTTTCCACTGGGGGGCAATTTCCTGTTGATCAATAAAAAGCGAGCGCCTGGCGCTCGCTTGCGGTGTGCCGGCAACTCGTGCCGGGCGGGTTAATTTCTTTCCAGCTTGCGGCGAAAGGTGACTTTTTCGGTCTGGCCGTTGGGCAGCTTCACGTCGATGGCGAAAGTCAGTGTTTCCTCGTCCTCGAAGCGCAGCGGGGCCAGATAATAAACCGCGTCCCCCTCGCGGATCTCCATAAATTTCAGCGGTCGAGCTTGCTGCATCAGATTGGTGGCGGTACCGGTAAGTTCAGACCCGAGGCCGTGTTTGCCCTCCGGGTGTTCCACCACGGTGACGTTGACGAAGGCCCGGTCACCAGCGCGAACCAGCCGGTAGCTCTGTGCGATCTCCGGCTTGATAAATTCGCTGTTGAACACCGTATAGATCACGCGGTAATTGCCGAAATCATCGTGACTCTTGATGATTTTGGCTTCCTGCGTCGCCGCACTGATGGCCCACATAAGCAGGGCCGCGGCGGTGACTGCTGTCAGTATGCGCTTCAAGATTCACCTCCTTGGTCGATTTTGGTGCGCCCTCAGAGCGGCTGGTTGCGGACTGCTGCTGGCGCCTGGTTGTCTACCCATTAAGTCTAGCGAGTCAGGTGGTAAATTGCGGTCTCGCCAAACAGGTTGGGCAATACATCTTTGAAAATCCGGCCTAGTTTGGACTCTGATACTACCTCGCGGTGCAGGATAGTCCAGTCGTTCTGTCGGCACAGCAGGTCAAAATCCCGGAAAGTACAAAAGTGAATATTGGGCGTGTCATACCATTCGTAGGGTAATAGGTCCGACACCGGCATGCGCCCGGAGAACGCCAGGTGCCAGCGGGCCTTCCACTGTGCAAAGTTGGGAAAGGTGATGATGCATTCGCGCCCCACCCGCAGCATTTCCCGCACCACCAGATGTGGCTGGCGCAGGGTCTGCAGGGCCTGGGTCATCACCACCGTATCGAAGCTGTTGTCGGCAAAGTTGCCCAGCCCTCGGTCCAGATTCTGTTCCACCACGTTGACACCCCGGGCGAGGCACAGGGCTATCTGCTCGGCGCCGATTTCGAGGCCGTAGCCTTGCACCTGTTTGCGCTCCGCCAGTTGTTGCAGCAGCAGACCGTCGCCGCAACCCAGGTCGAGCACGCGGGTGTGCGGCGCTATCCGTTCCTGGATGACATCGAGATCGATACGCATCACTGTTCCCTGCCCAGTGCGGACTCCTTCGCCACCCGGTGCATATAGGTGGAGAAGATACGCTGGTAGCGCTGGTTCGGCAGCAGAAAGGCGTCGTGGCCCATGGAGGATTCTATTTCCGCGTAGCTGACCGGCAGGTTGGCGTGCATCAGTGCGTCGACGATTTCCCGCGAGCGCTTTGGCGCAAAGCGCCAGTCGGAGGTAAAGGATACCAGCAGAAATTTACAGCGGGCGTGGGAAAAGGCGGCCACCGGGTCGTCGTCATACTCGCGGGCCAGGTCGAAGTAATCCAGCGCACGGGTCATGAGGATATAGGTATTGGGGTCGAAACTGCCGGAGAAACTGTCCCCCTGGTGGCGCAGGTAACTCTGTATCTGAAACTCCACCTGCTCTTCCACCCCCGGTTCCAGAGTGCCGGAGCGCAGTTCGCGGCCAAACTTGCTGCCCAGTCCGTCATCCGACAGGTAGGTGATGTGGCCGATCATCCGCGCCACTGCCAACCCTTTGCGCGGCTGTTTGTTTAGCTCCAGATAGCGGCCGTCGCAAAAATCCGGGTCCGATGTAATGGCCTGGCGGGCGGTTTCGTTAAAGGCGATATTCTGTGCCGAGAGCTTCATGGCGGAAGCGATCACCACACAGTGCCGCAGACGTTGGGGGTACTCCAGCGCCCAGCGCATGGCCTGCATGCCGCCCAGGCTGCCGCCGACCACTGCGGCCCACTGCTCTATGCCGAGCAGATCCGCCAGCCGCGCCTGGCTGTGTACCCAGTCGCGCACGCGCAGTGTGGGAAATTCCGGCCCCCAGGGGCGCCTGGTCCCGGGGTTGATGGAGGCGGGGCCGGTGGATCCGTGGCAGCCGCCCAAATTGTTGAGCGAGACTACAAAAAAATGATTGGTGTCGATTGGCTTGCCGGGCCCTATATAGTGATCCCACCAGCCGGGGCGCTTGTCGTCCGCGCTGTGGCGACCGGCGGCGTGGTGGTGCCCGGACAGTGCGTGGCAGATCAGTACCCCATTGGAGCGCTCGGTGTTCAATTCGCCGTAGGTCTCATAGACCAGGGTGTACTCCCGGAGAATGCGGCCGCAGGCGAGCGCCAGCGGTTCGCCGAAACTGTGCTGTTGTGGCGCCACTATGCCGACGGACCCGGTCTCCACGCTATCGGATGTGGCAGCATTTCGGTTGTGGGCGGCCGCGGAGGGCGGTGACAGTTTTTCCTGGGACAAGGCGGCCACGCTATTGGGTAAATCGCAATTGAAGAAGGGCTGGGGCAAGTGTACGGGAGCCCTGCGCACGAATACAAATCAGTGCCAGCGGTTTTGCCGCCCGGAGACCTTTTCGCCGCCCCGCTCAGGGTTTGCTGGGGGGCGGCGGCTTGCTGCGATCCGCCTCAGTGGCTGGCAGGCGCCTTGAGGGGGGTGACATTGTCGGCCCGGGGTGCGGGGGCCGCCGGCAGGGGCGCGGCTGTACTCTGACCCAGCAGCTCCTCCAGAGTGGTCAGCGCATTGTCGTTGCGCAGTATCTCCGTTTCCAGGGCGCGCAGGTCTGTGCGCTTGCTGTGGGTCTTCTGCTTCAGTTCGGCGAGCCTGATCATATGCCGGTTGAGCAGGTGCTTGTGGTATTGCGCATGCTGCTTGAGCGGTTCCAGCGCCTGCTCCAGCCAGGTGTCGGTGGCCGCGGTGAGCCGGGTGTACAGGCGGCCCACCTCGTTGGCCAGGGTGGTGATGAAGCGCTGGGTCAGGCGGTTGCGACGTGCCAGCAGCAGTTGTGGTGAGCGGCGCAGCTGGGCCGCCTGGCGGTGCAGGCCGTGCAGGGAGAGGCGGAAGATACCGGCGTTAAAATACTGCGCGCTGACGTCCACATTCTTCAGGGTGGAGCGTTCAAAAATCGCATCCACGACCCGGTTGGCACGCTCCACTTCACTCTCCAGGTTGGCCAGCTGGTGATCGACACCCTCCATAAAACTGTCGATGGCCTTGGCCAGCCCCAGTGGCGTCCAGCGCTGGTGCAGGGTGTTGCTGGTTTCATTGATCAACAACTGCAGCTGTTGGCTGGAAATGGGGGCCAGCAGCGCTGCCCGCTTGCGCGCCAGCATGCGCTGGCTCGATTTGAGGGTCAGCAGCTCGTGGTGGCAGGTGCGGTGTTGCTCTTGCGCCGCTTTTTGCAACTGGGCCAGTTCCGCAAACTGCGTATCGTTGCCGACCTTGTTGCGCTGCAGTTGCGTGAGCGCCGTGCGACTGCTGTTCAGGCGGCGCTTGAGCAGATCGCGGGTATCCGCCATCAGGGTCAGGGCCTGGTGCAACGAGCGGTGTTCGGACAATTTCTGGCGGTGTTCTACCAAGCGCTGCACCAGCAGCGCCTCGAACTCTTCGAAGTGGCTTTGCCGCAGCAACTGCGGGTCGCGGCGGGCATGGGCCAGCAGGGCTTTTTTCGCCGATACGCCCACCACACCATCCGGGGGCAGATTCAACAGTTCGCCCACCTGGGTCCGCATCTGCAACAACAGCTGCTCCGGATCCTCGTCCGGGTCGTCCCAAGTGGTGTCAATCTTGTTGAGCAGGGCCATGACCGCAGTGCCGCGATGCTGGCGCAGAGGCACCAGGTGTGTCTCCCACATATTGAGGTCGGTGCCGCTCACACCCGTATCCGCCGACAGTAGAAAGGCCACCGCCTGGGCGCTGGGCAGAGTGCTGAGGGTAAGCTCGGGCTCGTTGCCCAGGACATTCAGCCCCGGGGTATCGATAATACGCAGTCCCTGTGCCAGCAGCGGGTGCGGCAGGCACAGCAGTGCAAAGCGCCAGGCTGGAATTTCAACCAGATTGCCCTTGCCATCCAGGTGGTTGCGGTCGAAACCGTAGCGCGCGGCCTCTTCGGGCAATACCGACTTGGTGGCCGCCACACGCAGCAGGGCATCGCGGGTTGCCTCTGCGTCTTCGGCATTGAATTCATGGGTTACCCACTTTTGCGGGATGCGGCGGAAACTCTCCAGGCTGGTGCTGGTCGCCAGGGTCTCGATCGGCAGCAGGCGCAGGCTGGCCTGTTCTCCCCCGTCGCTGAAGATTTCTGTGGGGCACATGGTGGTGCGTCCCGGCCGGGACGGCAGCAGGCGCTTGCCATAGGTGTGGGACAGCAGGGCATTGATCAGTTCTGTCTTGCCGCGGGAAAACTCACCCACCAGCACCAGGGTAAACTGATCCTCCGTCAACAGGGCGCGAGCCTGCTGCACCACCTGGCGCGCCCCGGCGGAGTTGGGAAAGTGTTCCTTCAGCCAGAGGTTGAACGCTGCAAACTGGCTGTCGAGCGATTTCCTCCAGCGATCATAGTCGGCAATGTGCCGACGCAAAATGGCATCTTCCATGGTGATTTCTTCTTTTTAGTGGCGCTTTCTGTAACTGCTCATTCTCGACTAAGCCGCGGCAGAATAGAAGCGCGGCACTGCGAAAACTGTGCTGCAGTCGAGGAAAAACGTCGCAGAAGGTATCAGAAACCGGGGATGTGCCAGAAGAGGCTGTAAACGAAAGCTGGCATGTTTGCCATTTGTGCAAAACCAAGCAGCAACTTGTCGGCCACCGTCAACAGAATAAAGACAAAGATAGGGCTGATATCAATCATGCCCAGCGGCGGGATCACCTTGCGCACCGGGGCATAGACGGGTTCTAGCAGCTGGCGCAGCAGCATCAGCGCCGGATGGCTGCTCTGGGGCGCCACCCAGCTGAATATGATCGAAATCAACATGCCCACAAAGAGGATCGCTATGGTCGTCGATACCGCGCCCAGAAGCGACCATAATAGAGCACTGAGGGGATTGAAGAACCCACCTCCGGCGAGCATGCCGCAGACCATGATCATCACCCAGCCCACCAGCAGCGCCAGCACAATCGAAGCCATATCGAGGCCGAATACCCCCGGCACCAGCTTGCGCAGGGGCAGCAGCAGCGGGTTGGTGACCTTGACGATGCCCTGGGAGATGGGATTGTAAAAATCGGCGCGCGCCAGCTGCAGCAGAAAACGCAACAAGACGGCGAACAGGGCCAGAATGCCGAGGGTGGCAACGAGAAATACACCGATATTACTGAAAGTACTGGTCATCTGAGTTTCCTGCATGGTCCCCGCGACGTCCGGGAGCGGCAGAGACTGGCCCGCTCGCGCCCCCGGGGAGCCGCATTACATCCAACTTGATATGTGGCCTGATGGGGCCACATATCAAGCGTATAACTGCTTGATTGTTCGTTGAGGGTTTGCGGACATACGCCGCAAACCCCGGTTGAGGAAAGCCAGGGAAGGCTTTTTCAACAACCTGTCAGGTGTCCAGCTCGCGCGCCATCTCCGCCGCTCGCGTCGCGCAATCCCGCATGGCCTCCTCTACCAGCTGCGGCAGGCCGCCGCTCAGGAAGCGCTGAATGGCCCGTTCGGTGGTACCATTGGGCGACATGACATTGCGCTTTAATTGTGCCACATCCACATCGCTGGACAGCGCAAGTTTCGCCGCCCCCAGCGCAGTTTGCAAGGTGAGGCGCTCCGCGTCTTCGCGCCGCATACCGGCCTTTGCGGCGGCATCGATCATGGACTCCATAAACTGAAAAAAATACGCCGGGCCTGAGCCGGAAACCGCGATCACCTGGTCGATACCGCTTTCCCGCTCTACCCAGACGGCAATGCCCACCGCTGTCGCCATCTCCTCTGCGATCTGCCGCTGCGCCGCACTGACCCCGTCTGCGGCGAACAGGCCAGTTGCCCCCGCGCCCACCTGTGCGGGGGTATTCGGCATGGCGCGGACTATCGGCACCCCACTACCCAGCCAGCGCCTGTAGGCCGCAAGCGGTATGCCCGCGGCCAGGGTGATCACCAGGGGTTTGCGCTCGCGCACCGGACTGGCAATAGTGGTGCACAGATCCTTCATCATCTGGGGCTTCACCGACAGCACCAGTACGTCTGCCACGGACGCAGCGGCGGCATTGTCGGTGGTGACCTCTACCCCGGTGCGCGCCTTGAATTTGGACAGTTTGTCATTGTTGCGACCGGTGGCCAGGATTTGCTCCGCCGGATAACCGCTGGTCAGCAGGCCGCCGATTACGGCTCCAGCCATATTGCCGGCGCCACCGATAAAGACCAGTTTTTCCCGCTCCATTTAGTGTTCCTCCATCCTTTTGCCCGGCGCGGCAGGACGCGGGCCAAAAATATCTGTGCCGATGCGCACTATAGTGGCACCGGCCTCGATTGCCGCCTCCATGTCCCCGGACATGCCCATGGACAATGTGTCCAGAGGCTGATCCGGCAGCGCCTCGTCCAGCTCGTGCAACAGTCTGGCCAGCCGCTGCAGCGATTCCCGCTGCGCCTCCCGGCCCGGCTTGAGGGCGGGAATTGCCATCAGGCCGCGCAGCCGCAGGTTTGGCAGTCCGGCCAGTGCCCGGGCCAGTGGCAGAACCCCGTTAGGGGCGAGACCGGATTTGCTCGCCTCGCCGTCGATATTGACCTGCAGACACAAGTTCAGCGGTGGCATCTGTGGCGGGCGCTGACTGGACAGGCGCTGTGCGATTTTTAATCGATCCACACTGTGAATCCAGCCGAAAGCTTCCGCCGCCGCCCGGGTTTTGTTGGATTGCAACGGGCCGATGAAATGCCACTGGATAGCCAGATCCCGCAATTGTTTCTGCTTGTCCAGCGCCTCCTGCAAATAGTTTTCGCCGAAGTGGCGCTGCCCCGCCGCGAAGGCCAGACGCAGATCCGCCGCCGGTCGCGTCTTGGACACCGCCAGCAGGGTCACCTCGTCGGGGTCGCGGCCGCAAGAGCGGCAAGATGTGACAATCCGCTCACGCACGCGAACAAGGTTTTCGGTGATCTCCCCTTTGCGCATATACTAGTCCGGCATCAGAAAGCGTGGATTCTACGGCAATCCCCTGAGAAGAATAAGGTAGCAGTATGGACATCACAGAACTCCTGGCCTTCAGCGCCAAACAAAATGCTTCCGACCTGCACCTCTCCGCCGGCCTGCCGCCCATGATCCGCGTGGATGGCGACGTGCGCCGCATCAATCTGCCGCCCATGGAACACAAGCAGGTGCACGGCCTTATCTACGAAATCATGAACGACAAGCAGCGCAAGGACTTCGAGGAGTTCCTGGAGACCGATTTTTCCTTCGAGGTGCCCGGGGTGGCGCGCTTCCGCGTGAACGCCTTTAACCACAACCGCGGTGCGGGTGCTGTGTTCCGGACCATTCCCTCCAAAGTATTGACCATGGAAGACCTGGGTATGGGGCAGGTGTTCAGGCAGATTTCGGATACCCCGCGGGGTCTGGTACTGGTGACCGGTCCCACCGGCTCCGGCAAATCCACCAGCCTGGCGGCCATGATCGACTATATCAACGACAACAAGTACGAACATATCCTCACCGTAGAGGACCCCATCGAATTCGTGCACGAATCGAAAAAATGCCTGGTGAACCAGCGCGAAGTGCACCGGGATACCCACGGCTTTGCCGAGGCATTGCGCTCCGCCCTGCGGGAAGACCCGGACATCATCCTGGTGGGGGAGATGCGGGACCTGGAGACCATCCGTCTGGCACTGACCGCCGCGGAAACCGGCCATCTGGTGTTCGGCACATTGCACACCACCTCCGCCGCCAAAACCATCGACCGGGTGGTGGATGTGTTTCCGGCCGAAGAAAAGGCCATGGTGCGCTCCATGCTTTCGGAATCGCTGCAGGCGGTGATTTCCCAGACCCTGTTGAAGCGCAGTGGGGGTGGACGGGTGGCCGCCCACGAGATCATGCGCGGCACCCCGGCTATCCGAAATCTGATCCGTGAGGATAAGATCGCGCAAATGTATTCTGCGATTCAGACCGGTGCCAACGTCGGTATGCAGACCATGGACCAGTGTCTGGAGGACCTGGTTGCCCGTCGGGTTATCACTCGCGAGGTCGCGCGCGAAAAGGCCAAGATGCCGGAAAACTTCTAACTCATTAACCCGGCAACTCAATAAGTTACCGGGTTGTTGCCAGCGGGCAGGGGCCCGGCCGAATACAACAAGATAAGAGCAGTAGCGCAAATGGAAATCGAACGACTGTTACAGCTGGTGGTGGAAAAGGGCGCGTCAGACCTGTTCGTGACCGCCGGTGTGCCCCCTTCCCTGAAGCTGCACGGCAAGGTGGTGGCGGTGACTAGCAATGCCCTGTCGCCGGAAAAGGCCCGCGAACTGGTCGTGGGTATTATGAACGACAAGCAGCGAAGGGAATTTGCGCAAAACAAGGAACTGAATTTCGCCATAGCCGTGCGCAATGTGGGACGCTTCCGGGTCTCCGCATTTTTTCAGCGCAATCTGGTGGGTATGGTGTTGCGGCGCATTGAAACCACGATTCCCACCGTCGATGGCCTCGGCTTGCCGGACGTGCTCAAAGATCTGGCCATGACCAAGCGCGGACTGATTATTTTTGTCGGCGCCACCGGTACCGGTAAATCCACCTCACTGGCATCAATGATTGGCTATCGCAACGAAAACTCCAAGGGCCATATCATTACCATTGAGGACCCGATCGAATTTATCCACCAGCACCGTGGCTGTATTGTCACCCAGCGCGAGGTGGGGCTGGACACCGACTCGTTCGAAGTGGCCCTGAAAAATACTCTGCGCCAGGCGCCGGACGTGATCCTGATTGGTGAGGTGCGCTCCCGCGAGACAATGGACCATGCTATCGCTTTCGCCGAAACCGGTCACCTGTGTCTCTGCACCCTGCATGCCAACAACGCCAACCAAGCGCTGGACCGCATTATTCACTTTTTCCCCGCCGACCGGCACGAACAGCTGTGGATGGATCTCTCCCTGAATCTCAAGGCCATGGTGGCTCAGCAGCTGGTTCCGACACCGGACGGTGATGGCCGCCGCGCCTGTCTGGAAATACTGATCAACACGCCTCTGGCTTCGGATCTTGTCCGCAAAGGTGAAGTCCACAAATTGAAAGAGTTGATGAAGCGTTCCACCGAGCAGGGTATGCAGACCTTCGATCAGGCCCTGTACGAATTGTATGACCGCGGTGAAATTACCTACGAGGACGCCCTCGCCCACGCCGATTCCGCCAATGACCTGCGCCTGCTGATCAAGCTCAAATCCGAATCCGATGCAGAATACCTGCAGCAGGCGGCCGGTGAGCTGAGTCTGCAGGGCGATAGCGACGACTACAACGGCCCACAACCCTATTAAGCATATATTCCCACCATGGCTGGCGCTGCCAGCCGATTATCGGTGTTTGACTACACTATCTCCTAAGGAACCTCTGAAAAACTGCTCCAGTCTGGCATAATTTACCCCATTTCCAACATACACAGATTCAATCATGAGCCAACTGACCTTCGCCGAAGCCGAATACACTATCAAGAAACGCAAAACACGGCGCGAACTGTTCCTC
>NZ_JBFLAB010000034.1:0-43897 GCF_040742695.1 Microbulbifer discodermiae
GATTCCAACTGCACTGTTGTGAAAAGAGACTCCTGAAAAACATCCATACCGCGCACTGAACCAAAATCCTCTGTGGGTTATCGTTTTCCGTATTGTATCTAACCCAATGTTCTCAGGCGACAAAATCAACAGCCTGCTAGGCCGCTGGACAATCCGGGTTACAAGAGTCCACTGCCACCGCTGGTGATAGTGGCTTTCCGCGGTACCGAGAAAAGCTGGGCGGATGTAAAGACAGACCTGCGGTTTAATATGGTTCCACCGGGGGAGTATCTGCGCGGGGTAACCTGGCCGCGGGGCGCTGTGGCACATGCGGGTTTTACCGAGGGGCTGGCCAGTGTTGTGGCGGGGCTGGAGGAACACCTCAAGCCCTATGCGGCGCGGGATTACCCGATATTTTTTACCGGCCACTCTCTCGGCGGCGCCCTGGCGAACCTGGCCTGTCTCCATTTTGAGCAGCTCTTTCGCAGCGAGATCGGCTGCAACCCCATTGCGGCTTGCTACACCTTTGGTGCCCCCCGACTGGGCAATGCGGCGCTCATGGGCCTGTGCAAAACCCCGGTTTACCGCTATGTGAACGCCGCGGACCCGGTTCCCAAACTGCCGCCGGAGGCCTATTGGATCAAGTTCGGGATGAGCCTGCTCAAGGGAATGGGCGTGCTGTTCAGTTTCCCCCGGTGGGTTCACTGGATCCAGCGCAAGGTACTGGGGTTGAGAAGCTACTGCCACCAGGGCAGTGTGCGTTTCCTGCTACCGGTACCCGACACCAGTTCTGTGGAGGAGATGAGTGCACACCTGAAAACGGCGCCGTCGCTGGTGGCGAACCCGAGTACGGGATTTCAGGTGACCTCACTGTGGAGCTATGTGTTGCGGCGCAGGAAAATGCGTTTTGTCAAAGATCACAGTATCGAGAACTATATTATCAAGCTGCACTGGTGGACCAAGAGGCAAAACGCGGACCAGGGGGATACTGTGAGGCAGGCGGACACGCGCAAGAACTGGAGGGAGTTGAACCCTGTGGCGGCGGCCGAAGCAGTGGAAGGGGCTCCGGTAGAGCCCTAACCCGGCAACTTATTCAGTTGCCGGGTTAGGGCGCGTTGAAAAGGACCGGGAATGCCTTTTTCAACGCGGGTCAGTGGTCACACAGTGTGTCAGGCGTTGACTGCGGCCGGCAGGTCCGCTGTCTCCTCTACCCCGGTTTCCTCCGGGCCCTGCACCGACTGGCGTATCAGGTAATCGAAGGCACCCAGTGCGGCGGTGGCGCCGGCTCCCATGGAGATCACTATCTGCTTGTAGGGCACGGTGGTGGCATCGCCGGCGGCGTAGATACCGGGGGCTGAGGTGGCACCGCGCTCGTCGATAAGAATTTCCCCGCTGGGGCTCAGGGCCATATCGCTGTCCTGCAGCCATTCGGTGTTGGGAATCAGCCCTATCTGCACAAATACGCCGGCCAGTGGGAGATCGATACTGTCGCCGCTGACGCGGTTGGTGTAGCGCAGGCCGGTGACCTTGTTGCCGTCGCCGAGAATCTCGGTGGTCTGGGCGCTGGTGATAATCTCCAGGTTGCCCAGGGAGCGGGCCTTGCGCTGCAACACCTGGTCGGCCCTCAGGGTGTCGGCGAATTCGAGTACGGTGACCCGCTCGACGATACCGGCGAGATCGATGGCCGCTTCGATGCCGGAGTTGCCGCCGCCGATCACGGCGACGTGTCTGCCTTTGAAAAACGGGCCGTCACAGTGGGGGCAATAGGCAACACCCCGGGTGCGGTACTCGGCCTCCCCGGGCACGCCCAGCGCTCTCCACCGCGCACCGGGGGCCAGCACGAGGGCGCGGCTTGCGAGGCTGGCACCACTCTGCAGGTCCAATTGCAACTGTGCCTCGCGACGGATAGCCGTGGCTCTCTGTCCGCTGATAATGTCAACGCCATATTCCCTGACGTGTTGTTCCAGGCTGGCGGCGAGTTTGGGACCCTCGGTATAGGGTACGGAAATAAAGTTCTCTATGCCGACGGTATCCATCACCTGGCCGCCGAAGCGCTCCGCAACCAGTCCGGTGCGAATGCCTTTGCGCGCGGCGTAGATGGCGGCGGCGGCGCCGGCCGGGCCGCCGCCCACTACCAGCAGATCGTAGGGGGCGCGCTGGTTCAACTGCACCACGTTGCGCTGAGCCGCGCCCTGGTCCAGCTTGGCGACGATTTCCGCCAGGGACAGGCGCCCCTGGGCGAAATGCTCTCCGTTCAGGTAAACCGCGGGTACCGCCATGATATTGCGCTGTGTCACTTCGTCCTGAAACAGGGCGCCATCCACCATCTCGTGGGTGATGCGGGGGTTGAGGGTGGCCATGAGGTTCAGGGCCTGTACCACATCCGGGCAATTCTGGCAGGAGAGGGAGATATAGGTCGTAAAGTGGTAGTCGCCGTCCAACTGGCGGATTTGCTCCAGCAAATCCGGGTCCTCTTTGGGGGGGTGGCCGCCGGCCTGCAGTATGGCCAATACCAGAGAGGTGAATTCATGGCCCAGGGGAATGCCGGCAAAGCTGACCCGGGGCTGCTCTGCGCGCGGGGCTATAGCCATACTCGGCGTGCGCTCGCCAACCCCCGGCGCGATGCCGATCTTGGGGGAGAGGGCGGCGATTTCCCCGGCCAGCTGTTCCAGTTCCCGTGACTTGGGGCTCTTGTCACCGGACACACGAATTTCGATCGGATTGACAAGTTTTTGCAGATAGGTTTCCAGCTGCTGCTTCAGGGTTGCATCCAACATCTGTGTATCCTGTGTAAAATCGATGTTGTAAAAAAGCCCGCCCGAAGGCGGGCCAACAGGGTGGTGTGTTAGGGCCTGTTCACACTAACTGAGATAGCCCTGCTGCTTCAGGTTTTGTGACCTGCAAGGCAGGAATTGCGCAGTGTGGTGGGTCCACATAAGCAATTTCTAACGCCGCAGGGCGCGAAACCAGGGGCAGCCCTACGGGTTGTGCCGGAAAAGGCGCCACTCTTCGTTGCTCGTCGCTCATTTGGAACAACCAAACCGCGCTCCTCTTGCCTCGATTGGCACCTTTTCTGTCACAACAGGGCCAACTCCGTTAGTGTTAACAGGCCCTAGGGCCCTAAGCTCAGATCTTGCCAACCAGATCGAGGGACGGCGCCAGGGTTTCCTCGCCCTCTTTCCATTTTGCGGGGCAGACTTCACCCGGGTGCGCAGCTACGTATTGAGCGGCCTTGATCTTGCGCAGCAGGTCCTGGGCATCGCGGCCGATACCGCCAGCGGTGATTTCCACTATCTGGATGCGGCCGTCGGGATCGATGACGAAGGTGCCGCGGTCCGCAATGCCTTCCTCTTCAATCATCACGCCAAAGTTGCGGGTGATGGTGCCGGTGGGGTCACCGATCATCGGGAACTGCAGTTTGCCGATGGTTTCCGAGCTGTCGTGCCACGCCTTGTGGGTGAAGTGGGTATCGGTGGATACCGCGTAAATCTCCACACCCAGTTGCTGAAACTCTGCGTAGTTGTCCGCCAGGTCGCCGAGTTCGGTGGGGCAGACAAAAGTAAAGTCAGCGGGATAGAAGAAGACTACAGACCATTTGCCTTTCAGGTCGGCGTCGCTGACGTCGATGAAGTCTCCGGTCTGGTAGGCTTTGGCCCGAAAGGGTTTGATTTCGGACTGGATATAGCGGGACATGATTGCTCCTCGAGGTTGTTGGCTTGCCATCGCAAGTATTCATTTCGAGATTGATTCTATTGACTGCCCTGTATTAATAGAAATGATCAATATCTATAAGTTTGATAGTTTTTTATGATTAGTGCTCTTGAGCCAATAGCCCTTATCCGCTGCCCGGAACCCCCGGCGGCCGGGTCGCAAAAGGGGCCAGGCCGATGACGCGGGAAGAGGGAGGGGCGATAGCCGGGCCTCCACAGGCGCCGCAGCGATTGTTCGTTTTGCTGATGGGGTCACAACTGGCATTGCTGCTGCTGGCGGCGGCGGGCTTTTACCTGACTTCTCTACCGCTTCCCGAGGCCGGCACGTCGGTGCTCCGGGAGCTTGCGGTGGGGCTTGTGGGCGGGGGGCTGAGCTATCTGGCGGCGATGGCACTGACGCGCTCGGATACGGCGGTGGGGGCCACCCTGAGGCACCACTGCCGGCAGCTGAGCCGAGTGTTTTGCGGCTTTTCCTGGCCGCAGATTGTGTGCCTGGCCCTGGCGGCGGGTATCTGCGAGGAGCTGTTGTTTCGCGGCTTTTTACAAGGGTGGCTGGCAAGCCTCGGCGGGCCTGTTACGGGTATTGCGCTGGCGTCGCTGGTATTTGCACTGTTGCATGCGGTGTCGCCGATTTACTTTGCGGTAACGCTGGTTATGGGGCTCGCACTGGGGCTGACCTACTGGCTCAGCGGCGACCTGCTGGGCGTGATGTTGTGGCACTCTGTATACGATCTTGTGGCGATGGGGCTGTTGGCGAAATACCCTCACTGGCTGGGAGTACCGATGGGCCCAGGGCCTGTTGACACTAACTGAGTTGGCCCTGGCAGGCCGTAGAAAAAGTGTTTTTCAACAGCCTGCTGTCCCGAACAGGGAGGTTCGGGCCGCAAATCAAGCATGTAACTGCTTGATTTGTCGTGGAGGGTTTGCGGAAAGCCAGGGAGGGCTTTTTCAACAACCTGCTAGGGCCTGTTCACACTAACGGAGTTGGCCCTGTTGTGACAGAAAAGGTGCCAATCGAGGCAAGAGGAGCGCGGTTTGGTTGTTCCAAATGAGCGACGAGCAACGAAGAGTGGCGCCTTTTCCGGCACAACCCGAAGGGCTGCCCCTGGTTTCGCGCCCTGCGGCGTTAGAAGTTGCTTATGTGGACCCGCCACACTCCGCAATTCCTGCCTTGCAGGCCACAAAACCTGAAGCAGCAGGGCTATCTCAGTTAATGTGAACAGGCCCTAGGTAAGGCTGAGCACTATGCTGGCCAGGGCCAGGACTGTGAGGGCAATGGCGATGGCCGCAACCAGGCCATCGTGGGCGACCAGGGCCAGGCCAAAGGTTGTCAGGGCGATGCCGGCGATAGTGGCGGAGAGCGGCACCAATTCCATCACCGGCAGGGCCAGCGCTATGATCATGCAGATGAGTGCGATGACGTTGGTACCGGCGCGCCCGGTTAAAAATTGCAGCCGCGGTCGCAGCCAGCGATCGATAAATCCCGCCGGTTTTTGCAGCCAACCCAGGGCGCGCAGCATTTTTTGTTTGGACAGGGAGCGCCGCAACAGCCACTGTGGAAGCCAGAAGTGGTCGCGGCCCAGCAGCATCTGTACGGCCACCAGTGTGACCAGTACCGCCATGAGGGTGGGGATGCCGGGGATGCCGCTGAGGGGCGAAAACAGGATGATGCCAACCAGCAGCAACAGCGGCGCGAAAGAGCGGCGGCCGACCGCGCGCACAACCAGCGCCAGGGATACGCGCTTGCGGTGCTCGGCGGTATGCGAAATATGTTGCAGCAGCTGTTGCAGGCTGGTGAATTCAAATGGCATTTTCGTTACTCGTGGCTCATTGGGAACAACCAAACCGCGCTCCTCTTGCCTCGATTGGCGCTTTTTCTGTCACAACAGCCCCTACTCAGTTAGTGTAAACAGGCCCAGGGTTGTGCGGGAGAGACTTTGCGCAGAATTAATCCGGCAATTGAATAAGTTGCCGGGTCAATGGGGTAAAAGAATGTGCCACTACCGGTCGGAGGCCGGCGCAAGCTGTTGAAAAGCCAGCGATTCCGCGTGATTGCGCAGATCTTTAAAGGCGGCAGCCCAATAGATGGGGGATCAGCTGTCGAATTGCCGGCTAGCCAAATACAGATGGAGAGGCTGTGGCTGCTGGAGCCGCAGTGCAGGGATAGCGGTTGATTGTGAGATCGCTGCCGCGGCCAGCCTGCTGCTTTGCCAGCGGCGACAGCAATTGTCACCAGGTCTGCATTTGATAACCCAGCTGCACTATCCGGTCTCCCTCCCGGTCGAAGGGCAGGCTGCCCTTGCCGAAGGTCAGTGCCAGGTTGTTGGGCAGATACAGGGCGATGGTGGAATAGGTGTACTGGTCCAGGTCCGCATCGCGGATCTGCATCGGTGCGTCCATTTCCCGGTATTCGTTGTAGGTCAGTTCAACCTTTTTTACTGTGCTGGTGGGGGCCAGCCGCACTGAATATTCGATACGCATATGGACGCGGTCGAAGTCTTCCAGGGCATCGCCCAACAGCTGCTTGCGCTGTTCATCCCCGGACGGGTCCACGGAACCATAGGACAGCCTGAACACCAGGTCGTCTTTGGCCAGCAGGGTATTGGTATCCGCAAAGGCCATGGTGGCACCGTACACCGACTGGTTGTTGTCGAAACCCTCGTCCCCCTCCTCGCTGTAAAATGCGCCCACTTCATAGATGGCGGTTTCGCTCAGAAAGGACTGGACCTCTGCACCCAGATCCAGGGTGACATTGCTGAAATCCTGCGGGTTTTCGTCCACCAGCGCGACGCTGCCATTGGCCTCGAGTTTTGCCCGCGGCAACCACAACTGGGCCACGTCGTCTCCCCACTGGCGGTAATCACCGTTGATGCTGCGCTTATAGGTGTACTCCAGGGCGAGGCCGCTGATATTTTCCGGTGACGAATTTGTGACGTTCAGATCCACGGTCAGTCCTTTCAGCGGACTGAAGCGGGTTTCAGTTTCGGCTTCGGGGAGTACGGCGGTGTCAGTCTCGGTTTGGGCAACAGCGAGGGCGCCCGGCAGCGCGGATAAAAGAAGACCGCTGATCAATAGAAATCTTTTATCCATTATTCTGAGTCCCCGTTATAAAACGCAGCGTGCACCACACCGGCGATCGCCAGGAGCGTGGAGTCTTTGTTGGTAAATACTTCAGACAAACCCACAAAGGCTTGAGTATATTGCTGTCTGCTCAGCTTGCTGTCACTGAGGTACAGTTTGCGGAAGGCGTTCAGAAATGTCTTGGCATAGCTTTTGGCACGCAGCTCGGTTTCATGTCCAGTGCCAAAAAACAGCAGTAAATGGCCGATGGTGGCCGCCCCGGCATCGGCGAAGGGCAATCCGTCCTCGTCAAAAGCGTCAAACAGTTTGTCGTTTTCGAGAATGCGATAGGTGGCGATACAGGCCGGACTTTCCTGCCATGCTGTTAAGCTCATTGTCTCTCTCCCCGTTTCCATGAGATCTTTTGTTGGCATCCATAAACCGCAATGGACGCGGAATTAAAACATCAAACCATTGCGGCTGCAAAACCGCATTGAAGCCTAAGATATCGAGAGAATTTTTATTTTTTGCGCGACTCTGGGGGAAAGCCATATCGCGCCCATGTCGATGGGTCCGGTTAAAATTGGAACGCTTTTTTAGTGTCACAAGGGCACTCCACTCAGCGGCTTTCTGTTTGGGCCGAAATTCAATCGCGTCGCTGCTTGATGGGTGGTGCAGGCCTTGTGGTCATGCGTCGCCAGCCCGGGCTGAAAAAATCGGGGGAGGCTTTTTCAGCAACCGGTTGGCTGGCTGGAGCCGGAGCGGGTAAATGTGTTCCAATAAACAGGATCTTCCCGCTCTGTGACAACCTGACAAAAATAACACTATGGCAATCTCTCGAAAGCACTTTATCGTTTTGGGGCCGGTACTGGCGGTAATTTTCTATGGCTTGCTGGGCCACCTGGGGATGCCCTACCTGCCGGCAGTTACCGCCGCCATCACACTGCTGACGGTGATCTGGTGGGTGACGGAGGCGCTGCCCATACCGGCCACTTCGCTGGTGCCTTTTGTATTGCTGCCACTGTTCGGCGTGGCGGACCACAAGCTGGTGGCCTCGGCGCTGGGCAGCCATGTCATTCTGCTGCTAATGGGCGCCTTTATGCTGTCGAAGGCGCTGGAGAACAGCGGTGCCCACGAGCGGCTGGCGCTCTATATGCTGAAACTGGTGGGGGTATCCAGTGGCCGGCGGCTGGTGCTGGGATTTATGCTCGCCTCGGGGCTGCTGAGCATGTGGATTTCCAATACTGCCACCACCCTGATGATGCTGCCTATCGCCCTGGCGATTCTGTCGCGGGTGGACAATCACCGCCTGACGGTGGCGCTGATTTTGGGTATCGCCTACGCGGCCAGTCTGGGGGGCGTGGGCACGCCCATCGGCACTCCCCCCAATGTGATTTTTATGGGTATTTACGAGGAGGTCACCGGGCGCGAGTTCAGCTTTGTGAACTGGCTTGGCATAGGCCTGCCGGTGGTGCTGGTAACGCTGCCGCTGATGGCGCTGTGGCTGACCCGCAGTATCCGCCTGGACAAATCCATCGAGCCGCCGCAGGTGGGGGACTGGCGGCCGGAGGAGCGCCGTACCCTGGCGGTGTTTGCGCTCGCTATCCTGTGCTGGGTTACCCGCAAGGAACCCTTCGGTGGCTGGAGCGGCCTGTTCGGCGTCGAGGGCGCCGGCGACGGCACCGTGGCCCTGGGTGCGGTGGTGCTGATGTTTATGGTGCCCAATGGCCGCGGCGGCCGATTGCTGGACTGGCAGAGTGCCGAGCGTGTGCCCTGGGGAATGTTGCTGTTATTTGCTGGTGGTATCGCTATCGCCAAGGGGTTCCAGGCCTCGGGTCTGAGCGACATGATGGGTGCTGGCCTGGCATTCCTTACCGCCATGCCCCTGTGGCTGATGCTGGTGCTGTTGTGCCTTTCGGTCACTTTTCTGACGGAGATCACCAGCAATACCGCTACCGCGACACTGCTGATGCCGATTCTCGCGGTAGCCGCCGAGTCCGCGGGTCTGGATCCGATGGTGCTGATGATTCCCGCCGCCATGTGCGCCAGTTGCGCCTTTATGCTGCCGGTGGCCACGGCGCCCAACGCCATTGCCTACGGCACCGGCAAGGTGAAAATTCAGGAGATGGTCAGGGAGGGCGCGGTGCTCAGTGTGCTGGCGTCGCTGATCATCGCGGCGATGAGCTGGTTGTTGCTGACTAACTGAGCAGGCGCTGTTGTGACAGCGCCAATGGGGACACCGGTCGAAGTGCCCCCGCGGGATCAGAGTGACTGGACCCAGGTACCGTCCGCGCGCCGGCAGGCGGAGCCGCGGGTTGACTGGCTTTCGCCGCGGCTGCTGACCTCTGCGGTAAAGGAGCGGCAGTAGTGGTCGCCCCGCTGTTCCACGGCGCCGGGGGTTACCACATACTGGGCGCCGCCCTGGGTGTCATCCCAGGTGATGCGCTCACCCTCGGGCGCGAATTCCAGTGCCTGGGCAACACAGGCCTGATTGCGGGCATCCATCCTGCGGCCGATTTCCCCGCCGATCAATACGCCGGCGATGGCGCCGCCAATGGTGGCTGCGGTTTTGCCGCGGCCATCGCCCACCTGGTGCCCCAGCACGCCGCCGATGAGACCGCCCAGCACACTGGCCACCTTGTCGCTGTTGCAGCGGGTCGCGCTGGGTCGCGGGGCGGGCTGCCACTCGGGGCGGTACTCCGGCTCGGGCCCATGGCGATCGAACCAGGGGGGCAGCACTACCACCTGGACAGGGGCCTGACGGCCGCCCCTGCACTTGCGCTTTTCCTCATAGTCGCCGTTGCTTTTCCACTCCCGCTTGACCTCGCAATTGCCGTCCCAATACTTTTCCTCCCGTGTGGACACGGAGTGCTTGTGTTTCTTTTTCCAGCCCCTGCCTTCGGGCGGTTCCGCCACCAGCGTCGCTGAGAAACCGCAACAGAAGAGGATGAGAGAGGCGAAAGTGGTGAGTTTTGTCATGCTGTGCTCGGATTTTTCTAGCGGACCGGTAGGGGGGATTTGACGGCGCCGGGTCGGATTCGGCGCGAACAGTGGCGCGCATATTAACACGCGTCACAACCGGTAGTGGCGCGAATCCGGCAGGTTGGGATGTGCTTCACCGGTCGGGTGAGACACCGTAAGCGGTTGCGGGCAACCGCTTACGGCGGGTGGGGTCAGGGGGCTACACAGACCAGGCAGCGGACATAGAGGGCGCGGGGATCGCGGTAGCTCTGCAGCTCGGCGATGGGCGCCAGGGCCGGCTCCAGGCTGCTGATCCAGGCCGCCAGTGGCAGGTTGGCCCGGACGCGCGCTGCCATCTGCGCGTCCACACCGTCCGCCAGGGCGCGCACCAGGCGTTCGCTCGGGGTCAGCGGACGCTGTATCTCCACCAGCTGGTAGTCCTCCAGTTCGGCTAACTTCGCCGCCGCGGCGACGGCTTCGTTGAGGTTACCCAGGTCGTCCACCAGCCCGAGCTTCTGCGCCGCGCGCCCGGTCCAGACCTGGCCCTGGGCGATCTTGTCCACTTCCTCGGGGGTGCTGCCGCGGGATTCGGCCACCAGTCGCAGGAACTGGGCATAGGTATGCTCGACCCCCTGTTGCAGCACGCTGGCGGCCGCTTCCGGCAGGGCGCGGTCGATGCGCATGGCGCCCGCCAAGTCGGAGGTGCCGACACCGTCGTTGTAGATGCCCAGGTACTCGAGGGAATCCTCAATGGTGGGGAAGGCGCCAAAAACACCGATGGAGCCGGTAATTGTGGAGGGCGAGGCCCAGATCTGGTCGCCCCCGGTGGCAATCCAGTAGCCGCCGGACGCCGTCACACTGCCCATGGAAATCACCACCGGGATACCCGCCTGGCGGGTGGCCAGCAGTTCCTGGCGGATCGCCTCGGAGGCGAAAGCGGAGCCGCCGCCACTGTCGATACGCAGCACCAGGGCTTTTACCTCTTTCTCACGGGCCGTGGCGATCAGTTTGCCCAGGGAGGTGCTGCCGATCTGTCCCGCCGGGGCCTCGCCGTCAATGATGGTCCCGGATGCGGAGATCAGGGCGATTTTCGGGGTTTTGCCGGTGGGGTTGGGGATATGGGTGAGCTTTTGGTTGCGCAGGTAGGGGAGGGCATCCACCGACAGATAGCTCTGCTTGTCGTCGCTGAGCCCGATTTCCTCCTGCAGCTTCTTGACCACCACCCGGCGGCTGGCCAGCTGGTCCACCAGCTTGTTGCCCAGGGCCGCTTCTGCCCAACTGCCTTGGTGCTCGGCCAACTGCTGCGGCAGTTCGTCGATAAAGCTATCGATGGCGTCCGGCGGCAGGTCGCGCAGCCCGGTCACCTGTTCCGTATATTCCGTCCAGAGTTCGTGCAGCCAGCGCTGATTGTTTTCCCGCGAGGCCGGGGACATGTCGTCGCGGGTGTAGGGCTCTATGTAGTCCTTGTAGTCGCCCACGCGGAAAACATGGAAGTTGATCTTCAGCTTGTCCAGCGCGCTCTTGAAATAATTGCGGTAGGCGCCAAAGCCGGTCAGCAGCACCGACCCCATAGGATTGAGGTAGATTTCGTCGGCGTGGCTGGCGAGGAAGTATTGCGCCTGGGTGAAATTATCACCCACCGCATAGATGGGTTTGCCGGATGTCTTGAAGCGCTGCAGGGCTTCGCCGATTTCCTCCAGTTTGCTGAGGCTGCCACCCACCAGATAATCCAGTTCCAGCACCACGGAAGAGATGCGCTTGTCCTTGGCGGCGTAATCGATAGCGTCGACCAGATCCTTCACGCGGGTTTCCACCGGCGCGCGCGATCCCTCCAGCAGGCCCGGCAGGCCGCCGGTGGATGAAAGCTCATCGACCAGGAACCCGGCGGGCGCCAGCCGCAGGGCCGCGCCCTGGGGAATGGTGAGCCGCTCTTCCTTGCCCACGATCAGGACGACGATAAACAGCAGTATCAACAGGAATAACACATTGGCGACCAGGTGTCGCAGCCAGGTGATGATGGCGCCGATAGCGCTGAAAAAGCGGCGGATAAGCCCCTTGCGATGGACTGATTCTGTCAAACCTCAATACTCCTCATTGCTTTGGCGGGCGGATGCCCGCCAACACTGCCCCAGAGGGCCTGTGCCGTTGCGGTTTGTGCCGCGGGGACCGGCTGTATTACTGGCTGGGCTGCCAGCGGCTGGTCATCATGGCGCTGAAAAACAGGGTAAGGCTTAGGGCCAGGAGAGCGCCATGCTGCCAGTCGCGCCCAGGCATCACTACGTCGACGGTGCTGGCGCAGATGTAGATCAACAGGATGAAACACAGCCACAGGTAGCTTCTCCGGCGCCGCTGGATCAGCCCCGGCAGCACCAGCAGCAGCGGCACTGTCTGCAGTATCCAAAGGCCCACGGAGCCACTTGGAAGCGCCAGGTTCCACACTGCGAACAGCAGTATCATGCCCAGGTAGCAGGCCCAGTTGAGGGACTGCGCAAAGCGCAGTTTTGCGCCGCTGGAACCGCTCACTGCGGCTCACCCAGTTGGCGTGCCAGTTTGCCGACGCGCGCGCCCAGGGCCCGGCACAGGGACTTCTCCTCGTCACTCAGGTCGCCGCCGCCGGTCCCGGACCAGTGGGAGGCACCGTAGGGGGTGCCGCCGGTTTTGGTGTGCATCAGCTCGGCTTCCGAGTAGGGAATCCCGGCGATCAGCATGCCGTGGTGCAGCAGGGGCAGCATCATGGAAATCAGGGTGCTCTCCTGGCCGCCGTGCAGGCTGCCGGTGGAAGTAAAGACGGCGGCGGGTTTTCCCGCCAGGCTGCCGTCCAGCCACATATCTCCAGTTTGGTCGAGAAAATGGCGCAGCGGTGCCGCCATATTGCCAAAACGGGTCGGGCTGCCCAGCAGCAGGCCGGCGCAGTGGCGCAGTTCGTCGGTGTGGCAATAGGGGGCGCCGGCATCCGGTACAGGCGGCAGGCTGGCCTCGGTATCCGCGGACACCGGCGGCACAGTGCGCAGGCGCGCCGGGATACCGGCGGACTCCACCCCCCACGCCAGTTCGGTGGCCATTTTGGCGGTGGAGCCGGTGCGGCTGTAGTAGAGGACGAGAATATAGGGGGCGGAGTCCTGGCTCTTTTCCTTCACAGCAGTTCCAGCACTTTTTCCGGGGGCCGTGCCACTACCGCTTTGTCGCCATTGACGACGATGGGACGCTGGATCAGCCGGGGATGCTGCGCCATGGCATCGATCAGCTGCGCCTCGCTGAGGTCGGCTTCCCCCAGTTGCAGCGCCTTATACTCCCCCTCACCGGTGCGCAACAGGTCTCGGGCAGTGATACCCAGTTGGCGCAGCAGTTCTGCCAGGGTTGTGGCGGACGGCGGCGTTTCCAGGTAGAGGACTGTGTTCGGTTCAATGCCACGATCCTGCAGCAGCTGCATGGTTTGGCGGGATTTTGAACAGCGCGGGTTATGGTAAATCGTCCACATTGGCACAGGATCCTGTTAAGGTTTGGCGTATTCTAACAGGCTGACCAGATCCGTCCTATGTTGTAACAGGACCTTTAGAGCGGCCGGACAATCTAAAGAGTGGAATTCACCATGACGGAACTGGTGCATCGCTGGCGTCGCTTTCTCACTTCCCTGTGGGTGTTGTTCAACGATAAAAACTGCCGCCAGAACGCCGCGGCGCTCACCTATATGACGCTGTTCGCCATTGTGCCGTTGGTGACGGTCAGCTACGCGATGCTGTCTCTGTTTCCGGATTTCGCTGGTCTGGAAAAGCGCCTGCAGGAACAGATTTTTACCCACTTTGTGCCTGAGAGCGGCCGCGAAGTGCAGGAGTACATCAGCAGCTTCTCCTCCCAGGCGCAGCGGCTCACCGGTGCCGGTATTGCGATCCTGCTGGTGACTTCCGGCTTTATGCTGCGCAATATCGAAGCCACTTTTAACGCTATCTGGGATATTCCCCGGGGCCGCAAAGGTGTCTCCAGTTTCCTGTTGTACTGGGCGGTTTTGAGCCTGGGCCCTATTCTGCTGGGCGCCGGTCTGGCGGCCACCACTTATCTGATGTCGCAGCGCTTTTTCCTGTCCGAAAGCGATACTCTGGGGGTGGTGCCGATAATTTTGAGCTGGTTGCCGGGGGTTTTCACCACTCTCGCATTTACTCTTTTGTTTATTGCGGTCCCAAATTGTCGGGTGCGGTTTCGCTACGGTCTGGTGGGGGGGGTGATCACCGCCTTTGCGTTTGAGGTGGCGAAAAATCTGTTTGGGTTGGTGGTGGCGCGCAGTTCCGTGCAGGCCATCTACGGCGCCTTTGCGTTTGTGCCCCTGTTTCTACTTTGGATTTACCTCATCTGGATCATAGTCCTGGCGGGCTGTGTACTGGTGCGAACCCTGTCGGTCTATCACGCCGCGGCACAGGGGCGCCAATACACGGATATTGCCGCTGCGCTGGTACTCTTGTGGGAACTGTTCAAACGATACCAGCAGGGATTGTCGCTCAGGGAGCAGGATATATCCCGCGCGGGCATCAAGCCCTTCCAGTGGGCGCGCATTCGCCAAACCCTCGAAAAACACAAGCTGCTGGCACAGACGGAACGCGGCGACTATCTGATGCAGCGGGATCTGGATTCGGTTACGGTGATGCAGTTGGTGGACTGGCTCAATCCGGCGGCGATACCCAGTTACCGGCACGGCGAACTCGGCAGCCAGCCCTGGTACCGGGAGGTGGAGCAGAAGTTTACCGATACGCAGGAATTCGCCGCCCAGCAACTGGAGTTCAGCCTCGGCGCGCTGTTTCGCGCGACCCTGGAAAGGGAAGAGGCGGCGAAGGCAAGTGGCGGTAAGGCACAGCGGGGAAATAATGAAGCTGAAAGTAGTAAAGCCAACACTAAATCCGGCAGCGATTCTGTGGGCGGTGTTTCTGTTATCGGTCGCCGGAATAAGCGGGTGTAACCGGGGCGGCGACGGGCTGCAGACAATCGGCGGCGAGCCCGTTCCCACCAGCGGTCGGGTACTGCTGGTGAATTACTGGGCGGAGTGGTGCAAGCCCTGTCGCGAGGAGATTCCGGAACTCAACCACTTCGCCCGCGAGACGGATGGGGTGCAGGTGGTCGGGGTCAATTACGATCAGTTGCCCGCGGAGACTGTCGCGCGGCAGGCGCGGCAGCTGGGTATCGAGTTTCCCCTGCTGGCCGACGACCCGGCGTGGAGATGGGACCGCCCCCGGCCCAGTGTGCTGCCGAGCACTTTGATTATCGGTCCCGACGGCCGCTGGCGTGTAACATTGGTGGGGCCACAGACGACGGATACCCTGCGCGAGGCGGTGGCGGTGCTGCTGGGGCAGGACGCCGACGCGGTGGAATGACGACTGGAATAACCGCCCTGTGCGGATCGGGATAAACAATCATGCAAATGAGTACACTGTTGCTGCTCGGACTGTTTTTGTTGCTGCTGTGGTCTCTGAATCGCTGGCACCGCAGTCGCGAATCACTGGCCCCGGCCGTCTTCGCGGGGCTGGTACTGGGCGCTGTCTACGCCGGCTTTTTGCAGCTGGCGCGCCAGTGGGCGGCGGCACCGGCACAGGAGGTACTGGCCTGGGTCGACCTGCTCGGCGACGGCTACGTGAACCTGCTGCACCTGCTGGTGATGCCGCTGGTGCTGGTGTCCATCCTCGGTGCGGTTGTCCGGATCAGCAGCACCCGCTCCCTGGGCAAGATCAGCCTGTCGGTCCTGGCGGTACTGCTGGGTACTACCGCCATAGCGGCGTTGGTGGGGGTGTTGATGGCGCAGCTGTTCGGCCTCACCGCCAGCGGTCTGGTGGAGGGCGCCCGCGAGGTTGCGCGGGCAGAAGTGCTGGACCAGCGCCTTGGGCGGGTGGAGGGACTGTCCATCCCGGCGATGCTGCTGTCGTTTATCCCCAAGAATATTTTTTACGATTTGACCGGTGCCCGTGACACTTCCGTAATCGCGGTGGTTGTATTTGCCATTTTGCTGGGGCTGGCGGCACTGGCGGTGCGCCGAGACAACCCGGAGCAGGGTGCGCTGATCGAACAGTTTGTCGGTGTCGCCCAGAGCTGGATCATGAAGCTGGTGCGCCTGGTGATGGCGTTTACACCCTACGGGGTTATGGCTCTGGTGGCGGGTCTGGTGGCCAGGTCCAGCTGGGCGGACATACTCAATCTGTTCAGCTTTGTGTTGGCCTCATTTGTGGCCATAGCGCTGATGTTTGTGGTCCACGGGCTCCTGCTGATGGCGAATGGCGTGTCCCCGCGGCGCTATTTCGCCAAGGTCTGGCCGGTACTGGTATTCGCGTTCAGCTCGCGCTCCAGTGCGGCGACCATTCCCCTCAATGTGGAAACGCAGATCGGCGGCCTGGGCAACGCCCCGGCGATCGCCAATTTTTCCGCGTCTTTTGGCGCGACCATCGGCCAGAACGGTTGCGCCGGTATCTACCCCGCCATGCTGGCGGTCATGGTGGCGGTGCCCATGGGCATCAATGTCCTGGATCCCCTCTGGCTGACCACCCTGGTGGCGGTGGTGGTGATCAGCTCCTTCGGTATCGCCGGTGTTGGCGGGGGCGCCACATTTGCCGCTCTGGTGGTATTGCCGGCCATGGGGCTGCCGGTGACCATTGCCGCGCTGCTGATTTCGGTGGAACCGCTGATCGATATGGCGCGCACGGCCCTCAACGTCAACGGCGCCATGACTGCGGGTACCCTCACCCAGCGCTGGTTGGGCGACACATCGGCGGCGGCACCGGAGCTGGCGCGCCCCTGATCCCCCTGTTGCAGTGACCCCCGGGCCGCCACCGGCTATCGGGTTCAGCCTCGATTCAGCGACGCGGTACTAGAGTGCTCCCATCATTGCCAGATGGGAGTTTGAGTCATGACGTCGTATAAGCACATTTTGTTTGCCGCGCTGGTGGCCGGCCTGGTGGGTGTCAGCAGCGGGGTAAGGGCTGGCGGCTACCATTCCAGTGGCTATTCCGGTGGGGATTACGATTTTGCTCGGGTGGTGGACGTGGCGCCGGTGTATACGGACGTCCAGGTGCGGACCCCGCGCACCCAGTGTTGGGATGAGCAGGTGGCCTACCCGGGGCGGGCCAATCCCGCGGGCACGCTTCTCGGTGGTCTGATCGGCGCGGCGGTGGGCAATCAATTGGATCACCGCAGTCGCGGCCGCAAGGCGCGCACTGTCGCCGGCGCCGCGGTGGGTGCGGCCATAGGGCACAGCGTCAGCAGTCAGCGCCACTCCCGCTATGTCACCGAGCAGCGCTGCCGGACTGTGGACGAATTCACCACCCGCCGCGAGCTGGTCGGATACGATGTGCGCTACGACTACAATGGCCGGCAGTATTTGACTCGCACGGAACGGCATCCGGGCGATAGAATCAGGGTCCGCGTCGATGTGTCTCCGGCCTGGTAGTTGGGGGCACTGTGAATAGGGGCGCGTCTAACCGGTGTTTACAGGAGCGAAACAGTGAAATTTCCCGGCGTCTGGCTGTCCCCGTACCTGGCGGCGGCTGTGCTCGCGGGCCTGGTGGCCCCGCCTTTACAGGCGCGTACGGTCGACTACAGCGGTATACAGGAAGCGCTGTTTACCCTGGTGCAGCAATCGGGAGTCTCCCGCAGTGAGGCAGCGGAGATCGTCAAGCGTCGATATGGCGGCAAGATTCTGGCCATATCGGTAGTCAAAAGAGATGGTCGCCGCATGTATCGGGTCAAGGGGCTTTCGGATCAAAGTCAGGTCTATGTGGTCTATGTGGACAAGAAGACCGGCCGGATTTCATCCTGAGCCGCGGACCAGGGTTAGAGCTGAATCAGCGGGGGAATTGCCATGCGCGCATTGCTAGTGGAAGACGAGGAGTTGTTGCGCCTGCAGCTGGCGGACTCCCTGCGCACTGCCGGCTATACGGTGGACGAAGCGCCGGACGGACGGGAGGCCCTGTATCTGGGGCGCGAATACTCCTACGACGTGGGGGTGATGGATCTGGGCCTGCCGGAAATAGATGGCATCCAGGTTATTCAGACCCTGCGGGACGAAGATAAACACTTTCCCATCCTGATTCTCACCGCCCGGGGGCACTGGCAGGAGCGTGTCGCCGGACTCGAAGCGGGCGGCGATGATTACCTGGTGAAGCCTTTTCACACCGAAGAGTTGCTGGCCCGCCTGAACGCACTGGTGCGCCGCTCCGCGGGATTTTCCTCGCCCACTATCAAGGCCGGGTCCATTGCCCTGGATACCAGCGCCCAGCGGGTGACGGTGGACGGTGCAGAGCTGGAACTGACTTCGTTCGAGTACAAGGTGCTCGAATACCTGATGCTGCACCCGGACCAGGTGGTTTCGAAAACCGTGTTGACGGAGCATATCTACGAGCAGGACTGCGACCGGGACAGCAATGTGATCGAGGTTTTTATCGGCCGGCTGCGCAGGAAGTTCGACGCGGTGGCGCAGCTGAAGCCGATCGAGACATTGCGCGGGCGCGGCTATCGATTTGTCGCGCCGGATGAATCCCGCTAGACGGTCCCTTGTCCGTGCGCGCTAGTTGGCTCAATTCCCTCAAGGGGCGTCTGTCTCTGGTCACCGCGGCGGTGCTGGTGATCTTCGTACTGTTTATTTCCGGTGCGCTGGAGCACGCCTATCGCATATCGCTGGCGGAGGCGAAACAGCGCGAGCTGCAACTGCATGTCTACACCCTGCTGGCGGTGGCGGAACCGGATGGGGAGCGGCTCTATTTTCCCCCGGTACTGCCGGAGCAGCGCTTCAACCAGCCGGATTCCGGCCTGATCGGTATGGTGATTGATGGGAGCGGCAAACTCATCTGGCGTTCGGCGTCGGCCATATCACCCCGCCAGATACAACTCCGCCCACTGCCCCAGGGGGACCAGGCCTTCACCCAGATTGTCATGCCCGACGCCGCCGAAGGCGACGCGGAGGGACGGCGCTATTCCAGTTTTCGCCAGGGCGTCGCCTGGGGGCTGGACAACCAGCAGCAGTTTACCTTTGCGGTATTGGAGGACGCCGCACCCCTGCGCGCCCAGGTTGCACAATTCCGCTCCACGCTTTGGCGCTGGCTGGGGTTCGGTGCCGTGCTGCTGGTGCTGGTGCAGTGGCTGGTGTTGCGCTGGGGTCTGGCGCCACTGAATACAGTCGCCCGGGCGCTGCAGAAAATGCAGCGCGGTGGCAGCGATACGCTACAGGGCAATTTCCCGCGGGAATTGCAACCCCTCACCGACAACCTCAATCTGCTGATAGAGAATGAACGCCGCCAGCGGGAGAAAACCCGCAACACCCTCGCGGATCTGGCTCACAGTATGAAAACGCCACTGGCGGTACTCAAGGGATTGAATTTCTCCGCCGACCCGCGCACTGCCTACAACAATCTCATTGAACAGGTGCAGCGCATGGACGCTATTGTCAGCTACCAGTTGCAGCGCGCCGTGGCAACTACTCCCAAGTCGATTCTGCGCGGTGTCGAAGTGGCGCCGCTGGCGCAAAAGATTGTTGCAGCGCTGGAAAAGGTCTACCGGGAGACACCTGCCGAGGTCAGTTTGCACTGCCCGGAAGACACCCTGTTTTACGGTGATGAAGGCGATTTGATGGAGCTGTTGGGCAACCTGCTGGACAACGCCTACAAATACGGCGCCGGGCGCATCGAGGCCGCCATCAAAAATCACGACAGTGATCGGGGACTGCACATCAGCGTTGCGGATAACGGCCCCGGTATCAGCGAAGACCAGTGGCGCAAAGTGACCCAGCGGGGTGTGCGTGCGGACGAGCGACAGCCGGGGCAGGGCATAGGTCTCGCGATTGTGATCGACATAGTGCACAGCTATGGCGGCGATATCGCCGTGGCGCCGTCGGCGATGGGGGGCGCGGAGATCTCCATCGACCTCAAATAAGCCGGCGCGTCCGCAGCGCAAATCTCACAGGCCCCGGTCCGCCGCCACCTGCAGCGCGGCGTTGCCCCGTTCGCTCCCACCGGGTGCCACCTGTCGCCAGAGACTGTCCGCCAGCGACTGCACCGGCACTTTGCGACCCTCGGCCAGCCAGAGGGCGATACTGGCGGCCACATCCGGCCACTGGATACACACGCCGGTGGGATCGGTGGCCAGCCAGCTGCCGATACTGTCGGCATCCAGGTTTTTCACCACCTGTGCCAGCTGCAGCATCGAGAGCGCCCGGGCGTTGGCTTCCTGTTCGAACTGTCCCGCCAGGGGGCGGCTGAGGATGGGTTTACCCTGTGCCAGTGTCTCCGCGATCAGCTCGAAGCCGCTGTTGCAGATGACCGCCTGCGCGGAGGCCAGGTCCCGTTGGAAACCGTCCACCGAGGGTGGCCGCAGAAGCAGATTCTGTGCCGCGGCGAGGTCGGTGGGCGCACCGTAGAGAATAAACCGCTGGGGTAGTTTGGCCAGTTCCCGCAACAGGGTTTCGTGGTGCTCGAACGGCAGGTAGACGAGGATATGATCACCGTCGCTTGCGTCCCCGCTGTGGGTTTGGGCAATGGGCGGCAGAATAGGGTTGCCGAAGTGATACCAGTGGTTGCCGAGGCCGGTCTTTGTGGGTGCGAACAGCCGCAGTATGGCGCGGGCCAGCCAGTTGTGGCGCGGCGCCGGTATTGGATAGGCAAAGGCGTACTGGTGCCCCAGGCCGAGGCTGTCTCTGCGGCGATACCTGGCCGCCCAGGCGGACACAGGTTCGAAATCGCTGATCACCAGATCGAAGTTGCGCACCGGCAGCGCGCGGATGTCCCTGAACAGCTGACCGGGGCGCAGTTGCCTGACGGTCGCCAACTGGTCGATCCTGCCCCTGCGGTGCACAAAAGTCAGCCCTTCACGCCACCAGAAGTCCCCAAACGCGTCCATGCTGAACAGTTTGTCGCGGGGGCGGCCAGTAAACAGCCATTGCACGTCCAGGTGCGGGTGGTTTTGCAGCGCCTTGGCCATGGCCCGGGCACGGGAAATATGTCCATTGCCCGTACCCTGTACCCCATAGAGTATTTTCACAGCACAACGCCGCCCAGCGCCAGGCCGACACCTGTGCCCAGCGCCGCACCGGCACACACATCGGTGGGGAAATGTACGCCCAGGCCCACCCGCGAGGTGCCCACGCCCGCGGCCCAGCAGTAGCCCAGGGCGCACAGGGGGCTCAATAGCTGGGATAACAGGGTGACGAACAGGAAGGCGCCGGAGGTGTGGCCGGAAGGCAGGCTGAAACGGTCACTCGCGACAATGATCGAGCGCATGCCGGGAATCGCCTGCGGCGGGCGCAGCCGCCGGGTGGTGTTTTTGATGGTCCAGTAGAGGGACCGCTCCACGGCGAAGGCGGCGCCGCAGATGTATAAAAACTTGATCGCAGCGGCGGTGCCGCTGACCAGTGCCACCGCCAGGGGCGAGAGCAGGTACAGCCAACCGTCCGCGGACCTGGACAGCCACAGATAGCTTTTACAGGATGCGGGTCTCGAAGCGCGCTGCACCATACGCAGGGCCAGTGACACGTCGAAACTTTTGATAGTGACGGCTAGGTTTCGCATGGGGGCCAACTTAGGCGGCACAGATTGCGCAGTGTTGACAGATTTATGTCAGGAAAATGAAATTTGGAGGGGTGGGCTCCGGGAGCCTCTGATACATTGATTACTGACCCAGAGAAGCCTGTGGCACCGCTTGGGGAAGGTCAGGGCGGGCTGTCTTGAGGGGCCAACACTGTTCAATTGATGCCACAAGCCCTGGGTACGGGCTTGCCGGCCGCAAATCACGCGTTACAGGCCTGATTTGCGGCCCCAACCTTCCTGCCCATACAGCAGGTGCTGGCACACCTTTTTCCGCAGCCTATTGGCTACCGGGTCGGGCGTAGAGCTTTACTCTTCATCTATAACTTCCCAATGGGTTCCATTGAATTCATAGGCCCGATCTTCCCCTGTTGTAATTACCTCTCTCAGCCCGTCATGGTAGATAGAAGACGAGAAGGTGGCCTTATGAGTAAAACTCACTATTTTACCTTTTTGGACGTTGTCACTTGGCAGATAAAACTCACCAGCCCAGGCGCCATCCGCTGTGCTGACGTAAATAATATCGTACTCGGAAAGCAAGCCTGCAATATTTTCATTAAATTTGCCCAGCGCTAACTTCGTGTTTATTTCAACTGTGAAATCCAGTGCGACGGTTGACATTTGCGGCGATTTATCCGTAAAAAATGACAGGTACACGCCAGCCACTGGTGTGTCTAAAAATTTTAGTTTTATTTGATTAGTATTATTTTGGGTAACTTCGATGCGCAGGTCATCCGTTGATAAAAGCCTTAAACTTAATTGCTCAACATCAAAGTTATCGCTGTAAAGCTCAAAAATATACTGATCGCTGGTTTTATCGTAACGCCCCATTGTAACGATGTCGGACGGAATATACCGGGTTCCGATATTAACCAGATAGTCATCGACTACTTTTTTACCAAACAAATCATCGATTCCATTTGCGGATGGCCATCCGTCCGCATGGCCAAATCCATGATTATGATAATACTCATGTATTAACGCCTGCCAACCCTCTATCTGCTTACTGTAGGTTCCCGTTGCCATATAACCCATCAGTGTGGGATGCATCCAGATGACGTGACTGTTCTCTGACATGGAGGTTGCAATAAAGCTTAACGCTGATGCGGTCGCCAAACCCCATACATCGTTATCAATCCACAAGTCGGTATTTACAGCAGATACTGACTTGGCAAAATAAGTATCTATTGCATAGTTTTCAGCGGTATCGCCATAATTTTTACAGGTGGAATTATCATTGCAAATAAGCTTTAGGTGTTCAGTCACTTTATTTAAACTTTCCGGAGAGTTCATCATAAAGCGATCATAAATTTGAGCTTTTTCAGAGTTCGAGCGCTCCACGTCATTCAAATAACGCGAATTGGAAGTCTGAGCGTGTATCCTTTGTGCCTGATAGTTAATGACTGAATTCGATATTGATTCAGAGTTGATAACTGTGGCACCAGTCCATTCAGTGGCAATATTTGCCTTTGAGTAAGCCGGCAGTGAAGGTTCCAAGGTTACCTTGAATACATTGTTATTCAATGCCAGATTTAATTTATTTAAAGTATAAGGCGTATTATTTGTCAGCGTATTGTCTGTTATGGAAATGTTGCTTAAGTCGACTTTTGCAGGCTTGTTGAGTTCAAGTATATCGCTTAATAATACTTGTGAGGATCTGGCTGGCTTGGTTTGTGTTTTATCCAGTTTGATTCTAATTAACCTGTTGTTTTGGTATTCTACAGTTTCGCCTTGCTGGTTGGTCTCCTGTTTTATCCGATAGTCAAATTGTGTGCTGGCATCTTTTGCCCAAATTCGGTTTCTATAGCTGGATTGAAGCGGTGCAATAAGATTTGTGTCTGCTCTTTTTTCACCGATCTTGACAGTATCCGTCATGCCGTTAACACATTTTCCAAGTTGATAAGGCCACTGGTAATTCAGTAACCAACCCGCTGGAATGCTGCATTCAAAATCAAGTGAATCTGAAGGATTATTTATCTGAACGATAAACACGGTATTTTCTTCTAGCGCATTTTTCGTGTTTATTTGGCCAATATCATATTGGTAAGCGCTGTCACCTCCCAACGCTTCTGGCTTTAAAGTCACAGTCACGCGGTCCGCAGCTGTCTCTACTCCATCGCTTACCTTTACTTCAAAGATATACTGGGCCTCGGTTTCCAAGCTCACAACGGAAAAATAAGGAAGCGCAGTCATACTATTGTGGAGTAAAACCTGGGGGCCTGAAATCTGTGTCCAGTGATAAGTCAGGTTATCGCCGTCTGGATCTGTTGAAGCCGATGCATTTAGACTGATATTTTGCTGCGGTAACTGAATGGTGAAGTCAGCGCCTGCATTGGCTACCGGCGCATGATTGTCAGCTACAGATGCCCGGGCATTAATGATGATACTTCTACTCGCTGTGGATGTGCCATCCGATACAGCTACTTCAAAGATAAAACTTGTATCTTCGGATAGGCTTGGAAGGTCAATGGTTGCTTTTGCCTGACCTGCATTCGCTATAGGTAGCGTCAGGCCTTGTATTTGGGTCCATTGATACGTTAAGGCATCTGACTGTTCATCATAAGAGCCACTGGCATCAAGGGTAACTGCTGTAGGCGTTTGTACAGTTATTTTAGGTGCCAACACTACAATAGGTGCTGTATTGACCGTAGTATCTTCACCTCCACATTCCACTGCATTCAACTCAATCAGTAACCATGCCTCTTGACCCCAGTTAGGGTCAGCTACCGATGTTGGAGCGTCCGGCGACGGTTTGTCAGAGGAGCCGGCCCACCATTTGGCTTCGTATAAGTTGCCATCAAGGCAGACTTGATCGCCCCCTGAGTAACTTTTACTCTGCCATTCCTCGGCGGAGAAGGCTAAGCCCGGCAGAAATATCGATCCCGCCAGGAAAATTCTTATTAGAGCTCTCATGTGTATAGATCCTTTGTATTTATTAGTAGCGCGTAATTTTTAATCTGCTAGTAAAGTATAAAAAATATTTATATTTACAACTGCCTATCAAGTCTCAGAATATTTGTGCCAATTTATCAAGCCGCAGATAAATTGATTCCTCCTGGAGCTGGTATATAAAAGGCTCGCCGGGATTTTATCTGCCCCGGCTGGTGGTGCTTGTGCGCTGACTCTCTATCGAAAATCAACCGGTTACACGTATGGTTTGCAGTCCGGGTATTTTTGTTTGGGATAGCAACCTGTTGGCGAAAATTTTTTCATTAATTTTCTGGGGAAATGTCCATGATCCGATAGTAAAATGAATTGCGTAGTTACTGCGTACTGGTTATGGAGCCCCTGATTAATTCGGTGCAACCTCAGGCTCCGCTGTATTGGCGATCGGGAAATCGGCCTGGCCATGTCCGGGGACAAACGCTTCCCGCTGGTTTCCGCCACCGGTTCCACCGCCATGGGGCGCAGCGTGGGGCAGACGGTCGGAGCCCGCCTGGGGCGCTCGTTGCTGGAGCTTGGGGGGAGCAACGCCATGATCGTGTCTGAGACGGCCGACCTCGAACTGGCACTTCGTGCCATCGTGTTTTCTGCGGTAGGTACCGCAGGCCAGCGTTGTACCAGTTTGCGCCGCGTCATTGCCCATGAATCTGTCGTTGAGCGGCTGCTGGAACGGTTGCCCAGGGCTTACCAGTCACTGCCTGTCGGTGACCCATCAGCAACTGGATCTCTGGTTGGATCTCTGGTTGGATCTCTGATCGACCAGGCCAGCTTTGAGCGCATGCAGGCAACGCTCAGGGCGGCAGTGGCCCAGGGCAGTGAAATTCTGTATGGCGGCGAGTGGATTCACGAGCAGGTGCCCGATGGTGGCTACTATGTGCGCCCTGAGATTGTGCGCATTGCGCACGATGCAGTAATCGTACAGGCGGAGACCTTTGCGCCGGCCCTTTATGTCATGACCTACCGTGATCTAGCAGGCGGTTGAAATTCGAAGAATTTCGACGCCTGGTACCGGAATATGGATGTTCCGGCAAAATCGGCGACACCTAGGTCGTTGATTTTGAGAGAAAAGTGAAAATCACATTTTTCGCTTTTCGTGTTTTGAAAACGGCAGGATGCCTTTTTCAACAACCTGCTAGGGGAAGCCATAGACATTCAAAACGGTGTCCCGCAGGGCCTGTCTTCGGCGATTTTCACAGAGAGTATGCGCGAAGCGGAGTTGTTCCTGTCATCGGCGGGTTCTGACTGCGGCATAGCGAACGTGAATATCGGTACTGCCGGGGCGGAAATCGGCGGTGCCTTTGGGGGCGAAAAGGATACCGGTGGCGGACCTGAATCCGGTTCTGACGCCTGGAAACACTATATGCGCCGCACCACCAATACCATCAGCTATGGTGGTGAATTACTCCTGGCTCAGGGAATCGTTTTTGAATAAGGTGTGATAACGTCGGGTGCCTGTTACCTATTCCAGTGGCAATCTCTGGCAGCGGGCCACTGAATGAAGATGTATTCGCCTTGAGGCCGCGGTGATTTATGACTAGATGCAAAATAAAATCCCATAATGAGCGTTACTACCCCGCTGACACCCTTGGACTGGAAGCCGAAGAGATGCGGCGACTTGGCCACAAAGTGGTGGATCTGGTTGTCGACCGCCTGGTGCACAGGCATGTTGAAGATGCCGTGCTTACGGGTTCGTCTGCCGACTTGATGGCGGCCCTTGGCGCTCCCTTGCCGGACGGGCCGATGGATCCGGACGAGTCACTGGCATTGCTCGCCGAAGTCGCTTTGCAGCATCAACAAAGAGGCGACCACCCCCGTTATTTTGCCAGGGTGCCCGGCCCCAGCTCGTTTGCCGCGATTCTCGGTGAATGGCTGGGGACCGGATTCAACACCATCGCCGCGTCCTGGGCCGGCGGTTCGGGTCCGGCGACACTTGAGCTCATCGTTATTGAATGGTTGCGGCAGTTAATGGGCTTTCCCGAAGGAAGCGAAGGTATCCTTGTCAGCGGCGGGTCCCACGCCAGCCTGACGGCTTTTTCCGTGGCCCGCTCGGTTTGCGGCAAGGGCGTCGTTTACCTGACCGACCAAACGCACTCGTCACTGGTCCGCAACCTGAAAGAAATGGGGTGGTCGGAGCAGCATATCCGCGTGCTGGAGAGTGACGAGAATTACAAGATGTCGATGGAGCGCCTGACGCGCGCCATCGGGGAAGACAGGGCTGCAGGCAGACGTCTTTCGATGGTCATTGGAACCGCCGGCACCACCAACGCGGGAACTGTCGACCCACTGCATGAAATCGCGGATATGTGTCACCGGGAAGATCTGTGGTTTCATATCGATGGCGCCTACGGGGGGCCGGCCGCCATTACCCAAAAGGGGCGTCAGTACCTATCCGGGATCGAGCGGGCCGATTCACTGGTCCTCGATCCCCATAAATGGCTGTTTCAACCCTATGACGTTGGCTGTGTTCTGGTTCGTCGCCCCGGCGCACTGGAGCGTTGTTTCAATATGAATCCGGAGTATCTGAAGGATGTTGAAGCCGGCGCAGGTGAAGTGGATTTTCGAAACCGCAGTTTGGAGCTTACACGTCGGTCACGCGCGGTAAAGCTCTGGATGAGTTTGCGCACTTATGGTGTCGGGCGGTTTCGGGCGGCGATTGATCACGGCATCAAACTGGCAGAATTTGCCGAAACCCATTTGCGCTCCAGGCCGGCTACCTGGGAGGTGGTCACGCCTGCCCAAATCGGCGTTGTCTGTTTCTCCCTTAAAAATACCAACCCCCGGCAGCATGCCGCCAGGGCAAAGGCCTTGTCGGAAACCGGTTACGCCTGCGTATCCTCCACCAGTCTCAAAGGCCGCAGTGTGCTTCGGCTTTGCACAATCAACCCACTGACGACCGAGGATGATATTGTGGGCACCATTGACCGCCTGGAGAAAGCCTGCACGGAAAAGTCGTCCAGGGCCACGGCGCCACGCCGGAGCGAATAGAGCCTCAAATGCCAGTCGCTTCCGGCCCTGGCGGTCAGCACCCAGTGTGTCCTCGAAAAAATACCCGGCCTCTCGGCCACCGCCCCCAGCGTCTTGTGTAGCTCTACCGCAACGGATCGATCCTGCCCCTGCTCGAAGCGGCACAGGGTGGCAGTACTGGTGAGTGTCTTCATATGCCACAGGGCGCGAGACCAGTGGCATCCTTTCGGGTTGTACGGGAAAAGGCGCCACTCTTGTTGCTCGTCGCTTATTTTGGGGCAACCAAATCTCACTCCTCGAGCTTCGATTGGCACCTGAGCAACAGAATAGCAGTCGATGGCTACTGGGAGCTGAACGGGTATTTGTGCTCCATTCCAGACCCCAAGCCAGTCTTGAACGCATCCTGAGCGTCCCGGAGATATATACGGCGTGTTTGTGCTCAATCCATACTTTGATGTGCTTGAGCGCCTTGTCCAGCACCTCGCAGAAGCCTGACGGGCTTGCGCCGAGACGATTGAGGAGAACGTCGTCAACCGAATCAAGCCAGTCGACGCCTGAGCGAATTGCGCAAGCGTAGTTTGGAGGAGACTATTCCTCTTACAGCTAAGCAGCTAAAACTGGATGCTCTTCAGAAATAGATGGATATAGTGGCGGCGAAGGCACTACAGAGAGCCGAAGCTGCTTTTTAGATGCTGACTGGGAGCAATTGGCGATGCCCCAATCGGGCATTGGTGGTGGCGAAAACATGCCTATCCTGCTTTAGATCTCAAATATGATATTCATCGCATAGCAATACCCACTAGCCGCACGGCCATATCTCATCCTGGCTGGTGGGCATATTATCTGTGTGGTGTATAACATCTGCACAAAATTTAAGCAGTAGAGGTTCTTTCATGCACAAGTTTCTTTTTCCTCTTGCTATTGCCGGCATCATGGCCGGCTGCTCCAAGTTAGAGGCCGCTGATACCAGCGCCCGAATGGCGGACAATACCAAGAGCGCTGCGGTACAGCAGGCAAGCCTCGGGTCCGGTATCGACCTCGGGGCCATGGACACCAGTGTGCGCCCCCAGGACGACTTCTTTGCCTATGTGAACGGCAGCTGGATGGACAACACTGAGATCCCCGCGGACAAGTCTCTTTGGGGTGGTTTCAGCATCTTGCGTGACCAGAGTATCGAACGGGTTAACACCTTGATCGTGGAGGCGAGCGAAAAGGGCAACAGTGCCGACGACCGGCAGATTGGTGCCCTGTACAACAGCTTTATGGACGAAAAGCAAATTGAAGCGGCAGGGCTCGGGGCGCTGACCGTGGAGTTGAAAAAGATCGATGATATCGACAGTCGCAAGGATCTGACCGATTACTTCGCCTATGCCGATACTGTGGGCTACAACGTTCCACTCGCGGTGTTTATCAACCAGGGTTTCGAAGATGTGGAGAATTACATAGCCTTTTTTTGGCAGAGTGGCCTGGGCCTGCCGGATCGCAACTACTATTTTGACGACTCCGAAAAAGGCCAAAAATTACAACAGGCCTATATGGACTATCTGGTGAAGGTGCAGGATATCGCCGGCCTCAAGGATTCCAGTGCATTCGCCGACAAAATTTACGCACTGGAAAAAAGCCTGGCGAAACACCAGCGCACTCGTGTCGATAACCGCGACCCGGAAAAGTACTTCAACAAGAAACCCACAGCCGAACTGGCCAACCTGATGCCGGCCGTCGATTGGCACAGCTACCTGTCCAAGGCGATGCTGGACAAAGCCGACTATGTTGCGGTGGGCCAGCCGGAATATCTGCAGGCAGCCAGCAAGATTATCAACGATACTGATATGGACACCTGGCGCCGCTACCTAAAGGTCAAGGTTCTGACCGCCATGGCCCCCTACATGAATTCAGAGCTGGCTCAAGCCCACTTCGATTTCTACAGCACTACCCTGCGCGGCACCAAGGAAATGGAGCCGCGCTGGAAGCGTGCGGTGCAGTTCGTCAATGGTTCCGTGGGCGAACTGGTGGGCAAACGGTATGTGGAAAAGTACTTTCCACCCGAGGCCAAGGCGCGCATGGTGGAACTGGTGGATAACCTCCTGGCGGCTTACCGGGATTCCATTGAAGAGCTGACCTGGATGAGCGAAGAGACCAAGCACCAGGCGTTGGACAAACTGGCTAACTTCACCACCAAGATCGGCTATCCGGACAAATGGCGCGACTACAGCGGCCTGAAAGTCAGTGCCAATGACCTGGCTGGCAATGTACTGGCGGCGAACCTGTTCGAAACCCAGTATGAACGCGGCAAACTGGGCCAGCCAATCAACCGGGGCGCATGGGAGATGTCACCACAGACCGTCAATGCCTATTACAATCCGACGATGAACGAGATTGTCTTCCCGGCCGCCATACTGCAGCCACCTTTCTTTAACATGCAGGCGGACGATGCGGTCAATTACGGGGCTATCGGCGGGGTAATCGGCCACGAGATAGGCCATGGTTTCGATGATAAGGGTAGCAAGTTTGACGGCAAAGGCTCTTTGAACAATTGGTGGACCGACTCCGACCGGGACAACTTCGAGCATCTGACCGGCAAACTGGTGGCTCAGTACAATAGCTTCGAGCCTCTCGAAGGAAAACACATCAACGGTGAACTGACACTGGGCGAAAATATCGGCGACCTGTCCGGTCTCGACATTGCCTACAAGGCCTACAAGATGTCCCTTCATGGTAAGAAGGCGCCGGTGATTGATGGCTTTACCGGCGACCAGCGCCTGTTTATGGGCTGGGCACAGGTCTGGCGTAGCAAGATTCGGGACGAAACATTGAGCGAGCGCCTGACAACCGATCCTCATTCACCGGCAAAATACCGAGTTCAGGGCGTGCTGCCGAATATCTCGGCATTCTACACCGCCTTTGACGTCAAGAAGGGGGATGGCATGTACCTGCCAAAAGAGGAGCGCGTGGTCATCTGGTAAGCAGCCCGGTGCACCCAAATCCAACAAACCCCGCATTTTGCGGGGCTTTTTTTGTCCGATTGCCGTCCGTTGATACGAAGATCTTGTCAGAGGTGACGCTATCTACTTCTGTGGCAACGATATCGGTTGGGGCATCAGTCTCAGCTCCAGCGTTAAGCCTGACGACCAAAATGTCTAGTATTTAGTGCCCGCTGTTGAAAGCTATTTTGAAATACTACCGGTCAATCGATACTGAACTTGATCTGGCTGGAGCCGGGCAGCTTCTCCACCAGCTGGGAGCCGCAGAGTTTGGCTGGAGTGAAATAGCCGCCCTCACCCCGATAGTCCAGCAGAAACTCCATCACCGCCAGGGAACCGCTCACGGTGACGTCATAGCCGTTGGCAGTTACCAGGCGGCCGATACGGCGCTCGCCCCGGCGGTCGTTGCGGATCTCCCCCCATACCCAGGTTTGTTGTTCGGCCCGCGCCGCCTCATCGGGGCCCGTCACCGACTTGTCCACTTTACCCTTCAGCCACTTCTGCACCCACTGTGTGCGCAGCAGCCAGCGGAAGCGGTTCAGCCGTCGCAGCTTCCCGGCGCGGCGCGGGCTCATGGGAATGTATACCTCGATATTGCGGATGCCGGTGGTGTAATAGGCGGTGGCCACGTCCCCCCAAGGAATGGCCACGGCGAACTTGTCCCCGCGGCCGAAATTGATTGTCCGTGTCAGCTCGCCGTGGTCGATGATTTTAACCTCCCCGTTGCTGCGCACTGCGCCCCCCACACCCAGGCTCTCTATGGAGGTTTTGGCGGTACCGCGACTGAGGGCCGAGTCCGAATCGAAGCCCAGCGTCAGATGGGTGGCGGTAGCCATTTCCCCTTGTAGCGCAGCGGCCAGGCAGTCGGTGGGAATGACGTCAAAGCCGGTGCCCGGGCACAGCACTATGCCCGCTGCCCTGGCTTCGTCGTGCAGTGCGTGGGCCCGCTGGAACACCGACATCTCGCCGGTGATGTCCTGGTAGTGGGTGCCCGCCGCGATGCAGGCCCGCAGCATGGGTTCCGCGGTGCTGGAGAAGGGGCCGGCGCAGTGGATCAGCACATCGACGTCCCGCAGCACACGTTCCAGTGTCTCCGTATCGTCGAGACTGACGGCCACCGCCGACAGTTGCAACTCCTCCGCCAGCGGGCGCAGTTTTTCTGCGCTGCGCCCCGCCAGGATCGGCTGATGGCCGCGCGCCGCCGCCGCGCGCGCGATGAGGGCACCGGTATAACCGTTGGCACCGTAGATCATTATTTTTTTACTGTTCAACGGGAATCCTTAGCTAGTCGGGTCAGAGGGGTGAATTGGGTGACGCAACACTAAAGGCGGCATCGGCGGCTAGTCAAATCCGGGCAATATTTCCCGGAGCCGCCCGTCATTGGTGATCCACAGTTGACACAAAATTCATCCATCGGTGGTGGAGTGCCCCATGCGCCGCCGGCCTTCAGACCATCTGGTGCGGGGACAGCTGCATCTGGGTGATCCGCCGGCCGTGCAGAACCGCCACCCCGGAGTAGCGGCGCTCGCCGGTGGAGGCGAATTCGAACTCATAGCTGCGTTGCAGGCGCAGCTGCCCGCGGCTGTCGCGCTTCAGGCGCGTGCGCACCAGTGCCACTGTGTCGTCCAGCAACTGCACGCCCAGCCGCGCACAGTGACTGGTGGCGGCCTGCCGCACCTGTTCCTTGGCCGCCATTCCGGCCCAGAGATACCAGCCGCCCAGCGCGAACAGGAATACCCACAGGAGATCGTTCAGAGAGAGATACATGGCCACTTGCTGGTTGTGATGGTCGCGCAAGGATAACACGACCGGGGCCAGCCGCCCGGTTCTGCAGTGGTTCCGTTGTGCGGTTGCCGTTGGGGCCGGATATTGCCTCTGAAGGGCAGGCCGGAGCGAGACCCGGAACCCGCCTCTTTGCCCCGGTCACTCTCGACCCCGATTGGTGCGTGTCGAGCGCTGGAGGAGTACCAGATAGCCCCCTATAATGCCGCCGGAGACCTTCCGAGACTTTGCGACTGTGTGTGACCAATTGGTCAGTTTATACCCGATCAGTGGATTGGCGACACGGCCGGCAAAACCTCCCCGGGGTGACCCCGCAGCATCTCCGAAACCACATCAACCAGGTGGTCGAAAGCTTTTTTGCACCTCGCCGGTCCAAAAGGCTGTGTTGTATCTGGCAGGGGCAATACAAGCTCAGTGGATTCGGGGAATGGTCGCCCGATTCGGGGTCTTCACTTTCACCGGAGTGGCGCTAAAGGTGTCGCTGAGGTATTACAGAATTAATCAAAAGTTCCCGAGGGTAATAAAACCCCAAGCCCGAACGACTGAGGATTAGGAGCCAGGACCCGCGCAGGTCACGGTACTCCCCTCAAAGCGTTCAGGGAAATTAGATCCCGGCCAGCAGGCCGGTTACCTGATGCAGGAGAGACCCGTGAAACTAGAAGCGGCGCAGGGCGACAGTAGTGGCACAGCGGACGCGAACACCGCCTCACTGACAGACCCCAAGTATCTGGAGGAACTGCGGGCGCAAATGCAGCATTTCGCCACCTTGCAGCTGGCGGACTCGCATCTGGCCGAGGATGCGGTGCAGGAGGCCCTGATGGGTGCGCTGAAGAGCGCGCGCTCCTTTGGCGGTCGCGCGGCCCTCAAGACCTGGGTATTCGCAATCCTCAAAAACAAGATTGCAGACCTGTTGCGCCAGCGGAGCCGCTATATAGACGCCGACAGCCTGTTGCGCACTGACGCCGAGGACGGCGGCTTCGAGGAGCTGTTCGACCAGCGGGGCCACTGGCGGCCGGAGGAGCGTCCGCTCAAATGGGCGGATCCGCATTCCGCCGTCGATGACCGGGATTTTTGGAGTGTCTTCGAGACATGCCTCAATCATCTGCCCGGGCGACAGGCGAGGATATTTATGATGCGGGAGTTTATCGAGCTGGAGAGCAGGGAAATCTGCGCAGCGGCGGACATCACCGTAAGCAATTTGAACGTCACTCTGCACCGGGCGCGGCTGCGTCTGCGGGAGTGTCTGGAAAACAACTGGTTTGCCGAGCGGGCCTAAAGCGATTCAAGGAAAATCATGAAAAGTTGCCGTGAAGTTACCCGGCTGCTGTCGGAAGCACAGGAGCGACCGCTGGATCTCTCTGAACGCGCCAGCGTCAAATTGCATTTGATGATATGTCGTGGTTGCCGCAACTTTTCCAGCCAGATGGACAACCTGCGCACCATCGCCCGGGCCTATGTCAGCGGCAAGCGGGATGCGGCGGAGGGTGATGCCGAAAAAACCGATGGAGAGCGGGATAAAGATGCCGGCAAATCTGGTGAGGAGCGGGATAAGGGCGAATAGCCGCGCCATCATCATCCAGGGCCAACTCATTGAGTGTGGACAGGCCCTAAATCTATTCCGGGGTCGGCAGTGTGCGCCGGCCTTCGATCAATTCTTCCTTCCAGCTTCTGGGCCACTTCTTCAGCCTGGCTTCCAGTCGTAATGCCAAGGATTTATCCGCCACCCTGCAGTGGAACTCCAGTGTCAGGGGGCCGCGCCCCCGCAGCGCTTTGGCTCCGCGCACGCTGCCATTCCGGTGTTCCGCCAGACGGCGTTCCACATCGGTGGTGATACCCGTATAGAGTGTGCCCCGCCCGGTGCGGAGCATATAGACAAACCAGTCGTTCAACCGCTGCGGCCCCTGCAGATAATATTATTTTCTGTGCTGGATTAATCCCGCCGCTGATCGGGTCGCCCGGTAAATGGTATCAGCCCCAGTTCAGGACCACTTTACCGGATTCACCCGATGCCATGATATCGAAACCCTGCTGGAAGTCGTCGATATCGAAGTGGTGCGTGATAATAGGGGTCAGGTCCAGGCCCGACTGGATCAGGCTCGCCATCTTGTACCAGGTTTCAAACATCTCGCGGCCGTAGATACCCTTCAGCACCAGGCCCTTGAAAATCACCTGGTTCCAATCGATCGCCATGTCGTTGGCGGGAATGCCGAGCATGGCGATTTTCCCACCGTGATTCATCGCCGTGAGCATATCCCGAAACGCTTCCGCCACACCGGACATCTCCAGCCCCACGTCGAAGCCCTCGGTCATGCCAATTTCCCCCATCACATCCGGCAGCTTCTCCCGGCTGACATTGACGGTGCGGGTGGCGCCCATTTTTTTTGCCAGATCCAGCCGGTAATCGTTGATGTCGGTAATGACCACATGTCGCGCGCCCACATGCCGTGCCACCGCTGCCGCCATCACGCCGATAGGGCCGGCGCCGGTGATCAGCACATCCTCGCCCACTAGGTCGAACGACAGGGCCGTGTGCACCGCGTTGCCGAAGGGATCGAAAATGGAGGCGATATCATCGGGGATATTGTCCGGGATCTTAAATGCGTTCATCGCCGGGATCACCAGGTACTCCGCGAAAGCCCCCTGGCGGTTGACGCCGACGCCGTAGGTGTTGCGGCACAGGTGGCGGCGGCCGGCGCGGCAATTGCGGCAGTGGCCACAGGTGATATGCCCCTCACCGGAAACCCGGTCGCCGATATCGAAACCAACCACTTCCTCGCCCAGGCCAACCACCTCGCCCACATATTCGTGGCCCACCACCATGGGGACGGGAATGGTGTTCTGGGACCACTGGTCCCAGTGATAGATATGCATATCCGTACCGCAGATGGCGGTCTTGCGAATCTTGATCAGCAGATCATTGTGGCCCGGCTGCGGTATTTCCACATCGGTCATCCAGATGCCGGGAGTGGATTTCAACTTGGACAGTGCTTTCATGGTGTAGGTGATTCCTGCTTGCGGCCCCCGGCTTGGGGGCCCACGGAGCGCCGCGGCCGGGGAGGCCGCACCGCGAGCATTGCTCGGTTAAACAATTCCCAGTTCTGTGCCCACCGCGGTAAAGGCGTCGATACAGCGGTCCAGTTGTTCCCTGGTGTGGGCGGCGGACATCTGGGTGCGGATGCGCGCCTGGCCCTGGGGCACCACCGGATAGAAAAACCCGACCACATAAATGTCGCGCGCCAGCATCTGGTCGGCAATCTTTTGCGCCAGGGCGGCATCGCCGACCATTACCGGGATAATCGGGTGATCCGCGCCCGCCAGGGTGAAACCGGCCTCGGTCATACGGCTGCGAAAATAGGCGGAATTCTCCCGCAACCTGTCCCGCAGTTCGCCGCCCTCAACCAGCAGGTCGAGGACTTTCAGCGAGGCGGCCACAATCGCCGGCGCCACCGAATTGGAAAACAGGTAGGGTCGCGAGCGCTGGCGAAGCAGCTCGATGATTTCCCGCCGCCCGGAAGTAAAACCGCCGGAGGCGCCACCCAGGGCCTTGCCCAGGGTGCCGGTGATGATATCCACCCGGTCGACCACATCGCAGTACTCGTGGGTACCGCGCCCGTGCTCGCCGAGAAAGCCCACCGCGTGGGAGTCGTCCACCATCACCAGGGCGTCGTACTTGTCGGCGAGGTCGCAAATGGATTTCAGGTTGGCGATGACGCCGTCCATGGAGAAGACGCCATCGGTGGCGATCAGTTTGGTCCGCGCCCCTGCGGCATCCGCCTTCTGCAGCTGGGTTTCCAGGTCCGCCATATCATTGTTGGCGTAGCGGAAACGCTTTGCCTTGCACAGGCGCACCCCGTCGATGATGGACGCATGGTTGAGGGCGTCCGAGATAATCGCATCCTCCGGGCCGAGCAGTGTTTCGAACAGGCCGCCGTTGGCGTCGAAACAGGAGGTGTAGAGAATAGTGTCGTCGGTGCGCAGAAAATCCGACAGGCGCGATTCCAGCGCCTTGTGAATATCCTGGGTGCCGCAGATAAAGCGCACCGAGGCCATGCCGAAGCCGTATTGGTCGAGGCCCTCTTTGGCGGCCTGGATCAGGTCCGGGTGATTGGCCAGGCCCAGATAGTTGTTGGCACAGAAGTTGAGAACCTGGGTGTCATTGTTGACCTGGATTTCGGCTGCCTGCTGCGAAGTGATAATGCGCTCGCGTTTGTACAGGCCATCCGCCTCTATTTGCTGCAATTGGTTGCGCAGGTGCTGGAAGAAATGCTCGGACTTGGACATGGTATTGTTATCGGCTCCTCAAACGGTCAACGGTGACGCTGGTTCCAGTGGGTCCGGGCCGGGTTGGCGCCGGCCGAATCCAGTTCTGCAGCGCCCGCCGCCCCTGTCAGCGGGCCAGCTCGCAGGCTTTGTGGGCCGTGACTGGCTGCTCACTGGCGCGGCAATGGGTGGCGAATTCTAACGCGTCTTCGGCGCTGTCGAACAGCAGTTGCCACAGCAGTTGCCTGTCGCTCCGTCGCACGGCGCGCACAGCGGTGCGGCGGCGCTTGCTGGTGATCTGGATTTCGACAATTTGCGAGCAGGGTGGCGCTGGTTCTGACATGGTCCCTCCAAAAGACTAACTTGAAGGGCTGACGCGGAAGCGGTGCAAATAAATTCGCGATCCGGTTGGATTGCTCTCTCGAGCCCCATCTCTCCCGCAGTTCGCGGTGAGAAAACCACCTTGCCCCGGTCGGCAGGTTGGCGTTGGCGTCAGCCACTCTCTTGATGTGGGAGTAAAGATAGCGGCAGGGGGGAGGCCAGTCAACAGCGCCACGCCGGCCCGGCGTGGCGCGGCAGACTTACGCCGGCAACTGTACGGATTTCAGCTCGACAAACTCGTCCAGACCCGCCTCGCCGAACTCGCGCCCGTTGCCGGAGCGCTTGTAGCCGCCGAACGGCGCATCGTAATTGAACTCGCCGCCGTTCACGAAGCAGAGACCCGCCTCGATGCGCTTCACCACTGGTAGCGCAGACTCCACATCCCCGGCCCAGACGCCGCTGGAGAGGCCGTATTCGGTGTCGTTGGCAATAGCGACCGCCTCGTCCATGTCCCGGTAGGGAATCAGGCAGGTGACCGGGCCGAAGATCTCCTCCCGGGCGATGGCCATATCGTTGCTGACATCCGCGAACACCGTCGGTTTGACGTAAAACCCTTGCTCCAGGCCCTCCGGCCGCTCGGCGCCCCCGGTGACCAGGCGCGCCCCCTCGCTGACACCCTGCTGGATATAATCCACCACGATTTGCCGCTGGCGCGCGGAGGACAGGGGACCCATAAACGCATCCGGGCCGGTACCCAAAGTGATTTCTTCCGCCACCTGCTTCGCGATTCCCACCGCTTCCTCGTAGCGCTGCGCCGGCACCAGCATACGGGTCAGTGCAGTACAGGTCTGGCCGCTGTTGATAAACACATCCTCGCAGCCCCAGCGCACGGCCGCCTCCAGGTCCGCGTCCGGGGTAATGATCAGCGGCGACTTGCCCCCCAGTTCCTGACAGACCCGTTTTACCGTGGGCGCCGCCGCCCTGGCCACTTCCACTCCCGCGCGGGTGGAACCGGTGAAGGAGACCATATCGATATCCGGGTGCGCGGACAGTGCGGCACCCACAACCGTGCCGGGGCCGGGCACCAGGTTGAATACTCCGGCCGGCAGGCCAGCGGCGTCGATGATCTCCGCCATGATGTAGTCCTGCAGCGGCGTCATCTCAGACGGCTTGGCCACCATGGTGCAACCGGCGGCCAGTGCCGGCGCCACCTTGCCCACAAACTGGTGCAGCGGATAGTTCCAGGGGGTGATAAAGCCGCATACCCCCACAGGCTCCCGCATCACTATGGAGTGGCCGGCCTTCTCGGTTTGCTCCATCACCCCGGTGCGCTGGGCGTAGTAGCGCACCGCGTAGATGGGCCCGTCGATATGCAGCCACTCGGTGATATGGGCCGGGCATCCCAGGGTTTGCGAGACCGCCTGGATCAGGTCGGCCTTGCGCGCCTCCATACCATCGGCGATGGCATTGAGATAGGCGGCGCGCTCCGCGGCGCTGGTGGTGCGCCACTGGCGAAAGGCGCTTTTTGCCGCCGCTACCGCCAGGTCCACATCCTCCGCGGAACTCTGCACCACCTGGCAGATCTCCTCCTCGGTGGCGGGATTGATGACCCCGTGCAGAGTGCCGCCGCGGGAGTCCTGCCAGCGGCCGTCGACGTATAGCTTGTCAGTCTTCAGTGTGCTCCAGTCTGTCATAAGGCATTCCACTTCTGCTTTGGCAATTTGTTGAAAAAAGGCTTTTTCGCAACCTTTTAGAAGTCCGCAGTGATTTCTATCAGCGTGGGGGTGTCCCGCTGCAGTGCCTCGGCCACTGCCGCCCCCAGTTGCTGCGGCTGGTCGATCTTGCATCCGGCGGCGCCAAAGGACTGCGCCAGCGCAACGAAGTCCGGTGTGCGCAGATTGACCCCTTCCTGCGCTACCTGCGCCGCGTCCATAAAATCGCGAATCTCGCCGTAGCCGGAATTGTTCCACACCAGGATCGGCAGTGACAGCCGTTGCTCCACCGCCGCCGCCAGCTCGCCCAGGGTAAACATCAGGCCCCCGTCGCCGATCAGTGCCACCACCGGCCTGGAATCCGCCAGCCTGGCCCCTATGGAGGCCGGTAGGGCGAAACCGAGGGTGCCGTAGCCGGTGGTACAGGTGATATGGCTGCGGGGCTGGTACAGCGGCAGGGCGTGGTTGGTGTTGTAGGCCAACTGGGTGGAGTCGGTCACCAGGATCGCGTCCTCCGGCAGTGCTGCGCGTAATGCTTCCACCCAGGGGAAACGGGCCTCCGAGCCGGGCCACCACTCGCTGCGGCATTTCTCCAGCAGCAGTGCCACCTGTCGCGCTGTGGCCTCCCGCGCGGCTGCGTCGCCATCCGGCAGCGCCCGGTCCAGCTGCTGCAACACCTGGGCGGCGTCCGCGCAGATGGCCAGGTCCGGGTTGCAGTTGCCCGCCAGCTGTGCCGGATCGATATCCACCCGGATCAGCCGGCCCTTGAACCCGTAGCCCCCCCGCACCAAGTTGCGGTCGGTTTCAGCCAGCTCGGTGGCCACTGCCAGCACCACATCGGCGTTTTCCACCCGCTCCCGCACCACATCGAAACTCAGGTTGGCGCCGCCGCACAGTGGGTGGCGCTCGTTCACGACACCCTTTGCTGCAAGCGACAGAAATACCGGCGCCGCCAGCTTTTCCGCCAGGCGGCTTGCCGCCTCGCCCGCTTCCTGGGCGCCACCGCCCAGCAGAATCACCGGCCGCTCGGCATCTTTCAGCCATTGGCTGGCCTTTTCCACGGCGGTATCGCTGGCCGCTGCCGGCAGCGCCAGCGGGCTGGCGCGATAGTCTTGTAGCTGGCCCCGCATGGGGGCGGCGAACAGGTCGATGGGAATTTCGATATGCACCGGGCCCGGCCGACCGGCACTGAACAGCTGGAATGCCCGCGCCAGGGCTTCCGGCAGTTGCCCCACATCCGTCAGCGAGTGCTGCCAGACACAGAAACCGCGGGTGACGTCGCTCTGGCGCGGCAGCTCGTGCAGCCGGCCGCCGCCCATGCCCAGGTCCGCGCGGCGGTTGACCGCGGAAATGACCAGCATGGGAATCGAATCGGAGTAGGCCTGAGCCATGGCCGTGGCGGCGTTGGTGAGCCCGGGCCCGGTGATCAAAAAGCACACCCCCGGCTTGCCGCTGGCGCGGGCGTAGCCGTCCGCCATAAAGGCAGCGCCCTGTTCGTGGCGCGGCGTGATGTGGATCAGGCCGCTGCCGGGCAGCCCCCGGTACAGTTCGATAGTGTGGACACCGGGGATGCCAAAGACTTTTTCTACCTGGTACTCGCGCAGCAGGCGCATCAGTACCTGGGCACAGGTGGGCGCGGATGACATGACCGTCTTATTCCTCATTGTGAGTTTGGAGCCGAGCCTAGCGGTCGCCGCAGGGCTTCGCAAGCGGCCGCAGAGTCTGCTTGTGCGGCGCCGGATTCACTGGGAAATTGAGAATCATCGGCTCCGTACAAGGAAAACTTGCGCCGCCGATGGCGACTGGGAAAAAGCCCGGGAGCCGGTAAACTTAACCCCAATGGCAGTAAGGATCAGTAAATCATGGACATCGAGCATTGGCGTCGGGAGTATCTTCTCGGAGGATTGAGCCGCGAGGATCTAAAAGACAACCCCGTCCAGCAATTCGAGCAGTGGTTGGGGGAAGTCGCGGCCACCAATCTTTCCGACCCCAGTTGTATGTCGCTGGCCACCGTCGGTGCCGACGGACGCCCGTCCCAGCGGATAGTGCTGCTGAAAGGCTACGACGCCGACGGCTTCGCCTTCTATACCAACCTCGACAGTCACAAGGCCAGGGATATTGCCGCCAACCCCCAGGTCTGCCTCTTGTTTCCATGGCAGGCGGTGGAGCGCCAGGTGATTGTCCAGGGGCGCGCCGAACCTCTGACCCGCACCGAGTCCGCCACCTACTTTGCCAAGCGTCCCCGGGACAGTCAGCTGGCCGCCTGGGCTTCCCACCAGAGTGCCGCGGTGGAATCCCGGCAGCGGCTGGAGGAAAAATTCGACCAGGCCAAACAGCGTTACGCCGGCGGCGAAGTGCCGCTTCCGGATCACTGGGGTGGCTACCGGGTAGTGCACGAGACCGTCGAATTCTGGCAGGGGCGGGCCAACCGCCTGCACGACCGCTTTGTCTACCGCCGGCAAACGGGGGATGACTGGGTCATCGAACGACTGGCGCCCTGAGTCACAGTGTGATGGATCGACGTCAAATCGTCGCCGCCTGGAGTGCGTGCGGATTTAGCTGGCTGTTGAAAAAGTCTATTTCAACAGCCAGCTGTCCCGAACAGGGATGTTCGGGGCGCAAATCAAGCGTGTAACTGCTTGATTTGTCGTGGAGGGTTTGCGGACATGCGCCGCAAACCCGGGTTGGGAAAGCCAGGGAAGGCTTTCCCAACAACCTGTTAGTTGCGACTTGTGGGAGGATCCCCCCGGCCAGTGCTGGGAGGACTTTTCCCATCCGGTCGATGAGTTGCTGCAACTGGTGGAGGGGCGGATTCAACTGGAGATCGATGGGCGCCTGCCCCCTCCCCGCTATCGGCGAGAAAGTATTGATCCCGGCCGGTGCCCGCCATTCCGTGCGTAATATCGGTGATGCCACAGCGCGCTGGCTTTATGGTTACCGGGAGTCAGCCCGATTCGGCAGAATCGAAACAATATATCGCGTTTTCGTTGCCAATACGCTCATGATATCTATTAAAGAACTGAGAAACAAAAATTTTAATTGAAGTGTAATAGCATCGATTATTACAGTGATCGTTGTCCGCACTATGAGCAAATGTTTGGACTGTTATCGAACCTACCAGTTATTGGAGAATAGCATACGCTCTAGTCAGTGAGGATGTGTTGTTGGGCCCCGGTATTGGGCGTTAGCGGGTCTTTAACAATTCTTTGTCTATACAATCGGGATTTCCCAACGAAAAGTGTGAACTATTAATGTAGGGGCGTGGAGCGATCAAATGTGTCGAAACTTTCTACATTTTCGTCGTTTTTCGTCTCTAGTGAGGTCAATTCGACCAATCTAACCGAATATTTCCACCCGATGCCATAGCACAAGTGTTTAATTTCTGTGACGACAGCCGGGGTTGCCCCAAGAGTGCCTTCTTCGTTATGTGGAAATTCACTAGCGAGCAGGGCGCAAAGAGGCGATGCAAATTATTGGCCAGTGTTTTGCATCGAGCCTTAAGCTTGAAGGCGAATTACCCTTACACTTAATTTAGTATGAAATTAAAGAAATAAGAACTGTATCAAATATTTTAAGCTAAAAAAAATTAGTGGTTGACCATCTTTATCTTAAAATAATATAAGCTCTTCGTCAGCAGGAAAAATGCTAAGGAACCTCTGATTAAAATCTTCAGCATGGATTGATTTAATTCTCTATAGTCTGGAAATTGAACATGAACATAAAATATAAGATTAAATTAATGCCCCTAAGTTTATTGTTTATTAGCAATTATGTTTTTTCTAGTGGTCCACCAGAGATTCCATTTCAAACTTTATTTTTAGAAGGAGAGTATACTGATATTTATCCAAACAGCCGAATTTATGCCAACGGTAGAATGCAGGCCGAAGTGGATATTTATTATCAATTAAGCGATGGTTACACTTTTGTTGATGCAGATCTTAAAGAATTGTACAGTGGATTATCGTTCGCAAATACAGTGGTTTCCGATGGCTACAATGGATATATTAAAGATGTTCGATTGGGCCCTGGAACTCCTGCCTTCACATCATTGTTAGGGCCAAGTCAAACATCCTTAGCTCTCACGACTCAGATTTCTAGAAAGTACCTTTCATCATCATCATTAGGCATTGTACAGGTATGTGTTGAAGCACAAGCACGTAACAACAGTACAAATGAAATTGTCACACAAAGTACTTGTGATAATACTACAAATAATGGCTCGATTTCCATAGAAAAAATCAGTCCAATAAATTTTTCTCTATCAAATTTTACAAGGAGCGTCTACGATCGTGGTTTTACTGAAGATTGGAATATTCACGCCATAACATATAGACCTCAGGAGTTTACCCTACGAAGAGTATGGGATGACAATGGAATAGTAATATCAGACGAACAACTTAACCGCCACGGGATTAATTACGCTCCATATAGACTTTTAGCTAGTTACCAGCCGGATCCAGAACAAACGCCTCCATTTGGAGATGTCAATGGTTCTAGTTCGCTTTATTGGATTTCGAATGCAGCAACCCATCAATTGGAATTTCCATATGTTGATCTATATGATTATTATCCCGATCTTGGCGGAGAAAGCTATAAAAAACATTCAATTGGTTTTGCTTTTAATACCAATGAAAGCATAACCTTTGTAGCAACATATGGAGGAGTATTATCAGCATTTTTAGTGCCCGGCGGCATTTTTCCTACATATTCATCCCGCGATGTTGCTAATATGGGATTTTATTACCCTGGAGTAACAACTCCAGACTTCTGGATGGATATAGAACCTGGAGGAAAAAGGGTTAACTTTGAAGATAACTTCGGCAATCGTGGATATTTTTCTTTTGCGAGGCGTGATATTGGTGATTACTTTGGACCTGGTTATTATAGTTTAGACGTCCATACCTCTCGATAAAAGAAATTCAATAGGTTGGAAGAAAAAGCACAGATGCTACCGCAGCCTGAATTCGATTCCAACCTATTGATAGCAGATTGTTATTTTTAACGTTAGCTTCCCCTATAAGTAGACAGTTTCAAACTTGGCGCATTCTGACAAACTATGATTAGGAGGCCGAAAATAGGAAGTTAAAATGAAACCTTTATTTGCAAATACCTTCAAAAACTTTTTTTTGTCGCTTCCTTTTCTAATAAGTTTCAATGCATATTCGATTGATAGTGCTCAGCTTAGCGATATTAGTGAACAGAGTGGTTCCTCTCTATTAGAAACTGATGTGATTCTTTCGGAGGAGATGGACAGAATAAACACAGCTATTCATGCAGTAAGGACTAATCCAGATTTGCTCGAAACCGATAAATTGTTTCGCTTACACATGATGATGAGTCAATATGCTGCTATTTCTCAGGCCAGAACTGCTGTAATAAATACACATAATAAAGTCTTAGCGGCTCAGATGACTATTGGCAGTGGTCCTGAGTAAATTAAGCAAAGTATCTCCAATATAGTAATTGATACCTAATCAGACAAGGACCGTTGTTTTTAATGGTCCTTTGTCACGGTTTCAAGTAATAATTGCAATTTATAGATTTGGGGTGTCCTGACAATACTGGACAGTCCCGCTTTAAGCCGCTTTGGCTGATTCCCAATACTTCTTGGCGAATTCAGTTGGGGCCAAGTTGCCAAGCCGTGAGTGGCGACGTTGGCGGTTATAAAAAATCTCGATGTACTC